>JAFQQV010000031.1 GCA_017410425.1 Oscillospiraceae bacterium | reverse complement strand
TTCGGGAGCTTCGCCTTCAACGATGATGGCATCCCAGCCGGCGTACTTGAGCTTTGCGCCCCAGATACCACCGGAGTTGGAGCATGCGATCATGCCGGTGAGGGGGGACTTGGTGACGACCATGTAACGGCCGGAAGAGGGGGCGCCTGCGCCGGTCAGAGGGCCGGTGATGTAAACGAGCTTGTTGTCAGCGGACAGGGGCTCGCATGCTGCAACGCCTTCATCGTACAGGATCTTGGTGCCGAGACCGCGGCCGCCGATGAACTTCTGAGCCAGAGCCTTGTCAAGGACTTCGACCTTCATTTCACCGGTGCTGAGGTTGACTCTCAGCATTTTTTCAAAATAACCGTTTGCCATTTTTATTCCTCCAATAAAGTTTCAGTATGTTTGCAAGGTAATTTACTATACTTCTGAGCCTAATTATATTCGAAAACCAACGTGAAACAAGGCGTCCCGGACATTTCCGCGCGAAACCGCACGAAAAGGGCTCAACTGGCACATATTATTTTTGCATTACCTTATGCGCTTTGTGCGAAACTGCACGAAACTGCACGAAATGAAACGATGTTAAGCCCTTTGCAGGTCTTGTATCAAATACCAAAAACGAGTAATATATAATTACGGAAATTTGTCCTTTTGCTTCGATTTTACTTGTACTAAGAACAGGAGGCGCACTAAATGTCTCAGAATAAATCCCTTTCCACCCAGGAGGTTGCGGATATTCTCCATGTGAGCAAGTCCACCATTTACGACCTTATCCGCCGTGGGGAGATACATTCATACAAAATAGGCCGCAAGGTGCGCTTCACTCAGGACGATGTGGACGCCTACATCGCCCGATCAAGGCATGAGCACTCCACAAGAGCGGTGAAGAACGTGGACGTAAGCTCTGAGCTTTTTGCCTCAAAGGACGATGAAAAAAGCTTCATCATCTCTGGACAGGATGTGGTGCTGGACCTGCTTGCAAACCATCTGCAGCAGGAGGGCGTGAACACACAGCGGGCCTACCTCTCCGGCTTTGAAGGACTGCTGAGCCTATACGAGGGCAAGGTCAATGCTGCGGCCTGCCATCTTTATGACGGCGAGGGCTTCAACAAGAGCTATGTGAAAAGCCTGATGCCCGGTATACCCGCAGTGCTTATCAACATCTCCTACCGCCGCCTCGGCTTCTATGTCAAGGCCGGAAACCCCAAGGGCATAAAGGGCTGGGAGGATATGAGACGTGAGGATATCAGCGTGCTCAACCGCCGCCCCGGCTCCGGCGCAAGAATAGTGCTGGATATTCAGCTCAAAAAAATGGGGCTGGATGCCAGAAATGTAAAGGGCTATGACAATATAATGAAGTCCCACCTGACCATGGCGTCAGCCGTGGCCGACGGCGAGGCGGACATGGCCCTCGGCACGGAGCGGGTGTCAAAGCAGATGGAGGGGATTGAGTTTATCCCCCTGCTGGAAGAGAAGCTTGAGCTCGTTGTAAGACGGGACAGCCTTGAATCCGAGCCTGTGAAGGCCCTTATTAAAATACTCATGTCCAAGGATTTTAACCGGGAGGCAGGCCGCTTCTCCGGCAATGATTACAGGGACATGGGCGCGGTCACGGAGGTATAAAATGCTTAGTGTTAAAACGCCGGAAGAGGTTCTGGCTCTGATAGAAAGTGAATTTGATAATCTGGGCAAGACAGAGCTTGTCTCACTCTACGCTGCCATGGGCAGGGTGCTTGCCGAGGACATAATGGCTGAGGAATATGTGCCCGACTTTGACCGCTCCACTGTGGACGGCTACGCAGTCCGGGCAAAGGACACCTTTGGCTGCAGCGATGCCATCCCCGCCATTCTCAGCCTTGCAGGCGAGGTGCTGATGGGCGAGGGCGCAGAGTTCAAGCTTGAAAAAGAGACCTGCTGCGCAGTTCCCACCGGCGGCGCTGTGCCCGAGGGGGCAGACAGCGTGGTCATGATAGAGTACACCGAGGATTACGGTGACGGTACTATTGGTATAATGAAAAGCGCTGCCCCCGGCATGAACATGATTTTCCGCGGTGACGATGTTTTTCCCGGCAAGCTGGTGCTTAAAAAGGGCAGAGTTCTGTCCTCTCAGGACATTGGTGCCCTGGCAGCCATGGGCAAAATGGAAGTGCCCGTTGCAAAGCGGCTGCACGTGGGTATCATCTCCACCGGGGACGAGCTTGTGCCTCCCGAGGAAAAGCCCGCCGCCGGCCAGATAAGGGACGTGAACAGCCCCATGCTGCAGGCCATGCTCATGGGCTTTGGCTGCGAGGTCACAAACTACGGCATAGGCAAGGACGACGAAGCTCTGCTCACTTCAATGGTGGAGAGGGCTTTTGATGAGTGTGACGCAGTGCTTATCTCCGGCGGCAGCAGTGTGGGCGTGAAGGACGCCACCTGCCGCATAATTGAAAAGCTGGGCACACTGCTGCTGCACGGCATTGCTATGAAGCCCGGCAAGCCCACCCTCATGGGTAAGGCTCAGGGAAAACCCATTGTTGGGCTTCCCGGTCACCCGGTGGCAGCCTACTTTGTGACAAAGCTCTTCGTGCTGCCGCTGCTGTCCCGCCTTGAGGGCAGGGATATGCAGCGCTACGCCGTCAAGGCAAGGCTTACAGAGAGTGTGGGTGCAAACCACGGCCGCGCCCAGTACCAGTCCGTGCGCCTTGAGCGCAGGGAGGGTGTCCTCTACGCAAGCCCCATCCGCTCCAAGTCCGGCCTGATAACAAATCTCGCCGGGGCTGAGGGCTGGTTCTGCATCGAGCGGGACTGCGAAGGTCTTGCAAAGGATGCGGAAATTGAAGTGTTCACCGAACAGGAGGCATAAAAATGGCTTTTGAATATCTGACAAACGTTGCCCTGCATCAGGCAAGGCAGGAATATATGGACTGGCTTAAGTCAAAGGGCTTTGAGCATAAGACCGAGACTGTGCCTGTGTACACCGCCTGCGGCCGCATTACCGCAAAGGCAGTTTACGCTGCCATATCCGCTCCCCACTATGCCGCCAGCGCCATGGACGGCGTGGCAGTGAACGCGGTGGATACCTTCGGCGCAACCGAAACTACCCCAATCACCCTGCCCGCTGATAAGTTCACTGTTCTGGACACCGGCGACCCCATCCCCGAGGGCTGCGATGCGGTCATCATGGTGGAGGATATTGTAAAGAACGAGGACTCCAGCATCACCATACATGCAGCCGCCGCACCCTGGCAGCATATCCGCCAGATAGGCGAGGACATCTGCGCCGGTGAAATGATACTGGGCGCATACATGCCTGTCTCCCCCTCCGCCATCGGCGCAATGATTGCAGGCGGCGTACTTGAAATTGAAGTTATCGCAGCACCCAAGGTGGGCATCATCCCCACCGGTGACGAGATCATCCCCCCCTGTGCAAACCCCAAGCCCGGCGATATTCTGGAGTTCAACTCCTCCATCTTCTCCGGCATGGTGAGAGGCTGGGGCGCAGAGCCTGTGACCTATCCTATAGTGCCCGACAAGTACGACATGATAATGGCGGCGGTGAAAAAGGCCAGCGAGGAATGTGACCTTGTTATCCTCAACGCAGGCTCCTCCGCAGGCCGCGAGGACTTCTCCGCCCGGGTTATCCGTGAGCTGGGTGAGGTTCTCTACCACGGCATCGCCATGAAGCCCGGCAAGCCCGCCATTCTTGGCTGCTGCGGCGCTACCCCTGTGCTGGGCGTGCCCGGATATCCGGTTTCCGGTATCATCGTTATTGAAGAGCTTTTGAAGCCGCTGGTGGATATGTGGTTTAAGGCCCAGCATGAGCGCAAGGAGTTTGTCTCCGCCGTGCTGACCCGCCCCGTGGTCTCCGGTCTTAAATATCAGGAGTTCGTGCGCGTGCGCATGGGCTATGTGGGCAAGCGCCTGATGGCAAGCCCCCTCAGCCGCGGCAGCGGCGTTGTCTCCTCCTTCATGAAGGCGGACGGCATACTTGAAGTTCCTCAGGGCACCGAGGGCTATGAGGCAGGCACCGAAGTTCAGGTGCGCCTGCTCTGCCCGGAAGAGAAGCTGAAAAACTCCCTTGTTATCATCGGCAGCCATGACCCCTTGCTGGACGAGCTGGGCAACATGCTGCACATTGAGGATAATGAGCTTTATATGAGCTCCAGCCATGTGGGCTCCATGGGCGGCATCATGGCCCTGCGCCGTGGCGAGGCCCACGCCGCAGGCTGCCACCTGCTGGACACCGAGACCGGCATTTACAACAAGGCATTTATAAAGAAGTATTTCCCCAAGGGCAACGTTAAGCTTGTGCGCTGCGTTGGCCGTCAGCAGGGTCTGATGGTGGCAAAGGGCAACCCTCTGAATATTGAAAAGTTCAGCGATATTGCAAGAGAGAGTCTGCGCTTTGTAAACCGCCAGAAGGGCTCCGGCACCCGTATTCTTACTGACTACCTTTGCAAGACCAACAGCGTGGATACCGATTCCATCTACGGCTATGAGCGTGAGGAGCTGACCCACACCTCTGTCGCAGTGCAGATTGCCAGCGGCAGCGCCGATGTGGGCATGGGCATCTTCTCTGCAGCCCAGCTTTATGACCTGGACTTTATCCCCATCTGCATTGAGGAATACGACCTGATTATCCCCGACCACGCATGGGACGAGCCTCAGACTCAGGCCATGCTCCGGGTGCTCAAGAGCGAGGAATTCAAGCAGAGACTTACTGCCATGGGCGGCTACACTCTGGATGCCCCCGGCGAGATAATTGAAATTGACTGATGAAAAGCTTTGATGTGGCCGTCATCGGCGGAGGCTTGCTGGGCTGTTTTACGGCGCGCAGCCTCTGCCGCTATGAGCTTAAAACTCTGCTGATAGAGCGGCAGGAGGATGTTTGCCGGGGCATAAGCCGGGCAAACTCTGCCATCGTCTACCCCGGCTACGACAATAAGCCCGGCAGCCTTAAGGCGCAGATGACTGTGCGCGCAAACGCATATTTTGACAGGCTTTGTGATGAGCTGGATGTGGAGTTTATCCGCCGGGGCTCGCTGCTTTTAAGCTACGATGAAGACTGCGACAGGGTGCTTGAAAAGAAGCTGAGGCATGGGCTTGAAAACGGCGTGCCGGAGCTTTGCATCGTAAGCGGTGAAAAGGCCATGGAGCTTGAGCCTAAGCTTTCAACTATGCCCCGGACGGCGCTTTACTGCCCCGGCACCGGCACGGTGAACCCATGGCAGCTTGGCATTGCGGCCTATGAAAACGCGCTGCAAAACGGATGCGAGGCTATGCTGGGAACCAGCGTTCTGGGCATTGAAAAGAGCAATGATAGCTACATCATCAAAACCGAGGGGGAAGAAATTTCCTGCAAAGCGGTGATAAACTGTGCAGGGCTCTACGCCGACAAGGTGCGTGAAATGCTCTTCCCGCCAGAGCTTCGCATCTATCCCGATGCTTCCGATTTTCTTGTCTTTGATAAGTGTGCCCCAAGGCCGGAGATGATACTTTTTGAGGAGCGCCCCAAAGGCAAGGCATTGACCCTTGTGCCCACAGTGGAGGGTAACCTGCTGCTGGAATCAAGCCTGAGAGAGCTGGAAAGCGCGGATTTCGCCTTCAAGGCCGAAAGGCGGGCGGAGCTTGTGGCTCAGGCCCGGGCTATAACGGACACGGTTTCTGAAGACAACATTATCCGCAGTTTTGGCGCGGTGCGCCCAAATCTCAGATATGTTAAAAAAGTGGGGAATGAATATGTCCCCTGTGATAAGGATATTTCAAGCTTTGCCCTCGACCGGCCCGAGCCCGGCTTTCTCAGCCTCATGGGCATCAAGACCCCGGGCTTAAGCTGTGCAAACGAGCTGGGGATATATGCGGCTAAAACCATGGCGGACTACCTTTCCGCCGGGGAGAACAAAGCTTTTGAACCAAAGCGCCGGGGCATCAGCCGGATAAATAAGTTATCAAAGCAGGAGCGGGAAGCGCTCATCAGCGCAGAACCCGACTATGCCGATATCATCTGCCTCTGCGAGGGTATATCCCGGGCGGAGATAAAGCAGGCTATAGCCCGTGGGGCAAAGGACGTGGAAGGCGTGAAGCGCAGGCTCGGCACTTCCATGGGAGCCTGTCAGGGCAGCCGCTGCAACTACGCCATCTCCAAAATGCTGGAGGTGGAAAAATGATCAGGACTGACATTCTCATAATCGGCGCAGGCGTTGCCGGAATCTCCGCTGCAAAAGCGGCGGCAGATGCGGGGAAGCGCGTAGTGATCGCAGACCGGGAAGCGGGCTTTGGCGGCGTTTTGCGCCAGTGCAGCCACCGGGGCTTTGGTGACAATATGACAGGGCCCGAGTATGTGCAAATGCTGCTCAAAGGTATTCCGGATAGTGTTGAATCTTTTTTCAATGCAACGGTTCTGGAAGTGACGGAAAACAAAACTGCCCTTGTAAGCCAAAAGGAAAAGGGGCTTTTTGAAATAAGCTTTTCCCATATGCTGCTCTGCGCCGGCTGCATGGAAATAACAGCCGGGATGCTGCCCATCGGCGGCACAAGGCCAAAGGGCATCTACACCGCGGGCGAGGCTCAGCTTATGAGCTTCAAGGGCGAGGGCTTCAAGTCCCCTGTTGTCATTCTTGGCAGCGGTGACCTTGGGCTTATCATGGCCCGGCAGCTTAAAGAGCAGGGCTGCGAAGTTTCCTGCATTGTTGAAAAAAATGATGCACCCGGCGCAATGGCGCGAAACCGGGGCATCTTGAATGAAGTTCCGCTTATCTTAGACAGCACGCTTATTGAAGTGCAGGGTGCGCCCCAGCTTCAAGCAGTAACTGTGCAAAACATCATAAGCGGAGAAAGAAAAACTATCCCCTGCAAAACACTTCTCATTGCCGCCGGGCTCAAAAGCGACAGAAGCCTTGTGCGCGGCCTTGAGGACAAAGACTGGATAAGCTATTGTGGCAACTGCCATAAAATCTACCCCATGGTGGAGGGCCTTGCCGCGGACTCTATGAGCACAGCAAGGGCTGTGTGCGAAAGGAACTGGTAAAACATGATCGACAGCTACGGCAGAAAGATAACATACCTGCGCCTGTCGGTGACGGAGCTGTGCAATCTCCGCTGCCGCTACTGCATGCCCGCCGAGGGTATATGCAAGCACAGCCACGCTGAGACTCTCACCGAGGACGAGATGATACAGGCCGTTGAGGTGGCCGCAGAGCTGGGGGTTACCAAGCTGCGCATCACCGGCGGCGAGCCTCTGGTAAAAAAGAACATCGTCTCCATCTGCCGCAGGGCAGCCCAGGTGGAGGGCATACGCGACCTTGCTATCACCACAAACGGCGTGCTGCTGCCGGAGCTCGGCAAGGAGCTGAAGGCTGCCGGAGTAAAGCGCCTGAACATTAGCCTTGACACACTGGACGCGGACAAGTACGCTTACATCACCCGCATCGGCACTTTGGAGCAGGCCATGGCCGGTATTGAAACCGCCATTGAGCTTGGCTTTGAAAAGGTGAAGCTGAACGCGGTGCTTATCGGCGGCTTCAATGACGACGAGATAAAGCCCCTTGCAGAGCTCACCAGAAAGTACCCCGTGGACATGCGCTTTATTGAGATGATGCCCATGTACGACAGCGGCGACTTCAAGGAGGCCTCCTTCATTCCTTACACAAGAGTGCTGGAAGTTCTGCCGGAGCTTGAAAAGCAGGAGCAGGACGGCGGCGTTGCAAGCCTTTACCGCCTGCCGGAAGCACAGGGCAACATCGGGCTTATCAGCCCCATCAATGCCCACTTCTGCGGCAGCTGCAACCGCCTGCGCCTGACCTCGGACGGCAAG
>JAFQQV010000030.1 GCA_017410425.1 Oscillospiraceae bacterium | reverse complement strand
GAGGTGTAACCTAATGGCACATAAAAAAGGTATGGGTTCTACCAAGAACGGTCGCGACAGCGAGTCTAAGCGTCTTGGTGCCAAGAGAGCCGACGGACAGTTTGTCCTCGCCGGCAACATCCTTGTCAGACAGCGCGGAACCAAAATCCACCCTGGTACCAACGTTGGTAAGGGTAAGGACGACACTCTGTTCGCCCTCGTGGACGGCACTGTGAAGTTCGAGCGCATGGGCAAGGACCGCAAAAAGGTCTCTGTTTATGAAGAGATCGCTCAGTAATTGAGCATCAAGGCCGGACATTAGTCCGGCCTTTTTTGTTGATTTATCGCAGTTGTAAGCGTTTATATAAAAGGAGGTAGCAATGGCCACTTCATTTGTAGATAAAGCCCGTATTAGCATCCATGCAGGCAGAGGCGGCGATGGCGCAGTATCTTTCCACAGAGAGAAGTATATTGCAGCAGGCGGTCCTGACGGCGGCGATGGCGGCCGCGGCGGCAACGTCGTGTTTAAGGTTGATGATCATATGTCCACTTTGATGGACTTCAGATATAAGCGCAAATATGTTGCAGGTACCGGCATGAACGGTCAGGGCAAGCGCTGCACTGGTAAGGACGGCGAAACCCTGTATATCAAGGTTCCTCGCGGCACCATTATCCGTGATACCGAGACTGGTGCTATCATGCACGATATGTCCAGCGGCGAGGACTGGATTGCTGCCCGCGGCGGCCGTGGCGGCTGGGGAAATGTGCATTTTGCCACTCCTACCCGTCAGGTACCACGCTTTGCAAAGCCCGGCCTTCCCGGTGAGTCCTTTGATATCACTCTGGAGCTGAAGCTTCTGGCAGACGTTGGTCTGGTTGGCTTCCCCAATGTTGGTAAATCCACCTTGCTGTCTGTTGTCAGCAAGGCACATCCAAAAATTGCAAACTATCACTTCACCACTCTTTTCCCCAATCTGGGTGTGGTTTATGTTGATGACGGCGTATCCTTTGTAATGGCCGATATTCCCGGCATCATTGAAGGCGCTTCCGAGGGCGCAGGCTTGGGTCATGACTTCCTCAGACACATTGATCGCTGCCGTCTGCTGGTGCATCTGGTTGATGTTTCCGGCAGCGAGGGCAGAGACCCTGTAGAGGATTTTGACGCCATCAATGCAGAGCTTCGTGAGTACAATTCTGAGCTTGCTGATCGCCCTCAGATAGTTGTCGGCAACAAAACTGACCTTCTTTGGGAGAGCCGCGAAAATATCGAGAAACTCCGCGAGCATGTTGAGAGTCTTGGCTATACTTTCTTTGAAATGAGTGCTGCATCCCATCAGGGCACAAGGGATCTGGTAAAGGAGTGTGCCAGACGTCTTTCAGAGCTTCCCCCCATTGCAAGATATGAGGCAGACTATGTCAAGCCCGAACCCAAGGTTGATACTTCCGGTGAACTTGATATCAGACAGTTTGACGATCTGTGGGTTGTTGAAGGCCCCTGGCTCCAGCGTCTTATTGCCAGCATCAATTTCTCTGACTATGAAAGCCGTATGTACTTTGACCGTATCCTGCGCGAAGCCAAGGTCTTTGAGCGCATGGAAGAGATGGGCGTCAAGGACGGCGACACTGTCAGCATGTATGATCTGATGTTTGAGTATAAGGATTGATGAAGCCTGAAAAGTTTCTTGTTGTTGTACTGATCCTGCTGACCCTTGCTTTCATATGGGGCAATTCCATGCTTGACGGCAACGCTTCTGAGGGACTTAGCCGAGGCCTTCTGGATCATATAAAGCCTTTGCTGGATGCTCTTGGTATTGAGAGTGACAGCGATAAATGGCTGAGAAAGCTTGCTCATTTTTGTGAGTTTGCCTTGCTTGGCGCAGAGTTTTGCATGTATGCCTTTCTTGAGAAGAGTGATTCCTTCAAAAAACGATTGCCTCTGTGTGCTGTGCTGGCTTTTGCTGTTGCAGCCATAGACGAGACTATACAGCGATTCAGCGGTCGTTTTCCACACATTCTGGATGTTTTGCTTGATTTTTCGGGCAGTTTGTTTGGAATAATTTGCATGTATTTTCTGCTGCAGCTTTGGATGGGAAAGAAAAACAAGATATAATCTAAGTTCCGGTGTATATGCACCGGAACTTTTTACATTTGTTTTGTTGTTTTTATGCTGGCTTGGTAGTAAAATAATGAAAAAAAGCGAAAGGGCGGCTGCCTGATGAAAACACTTATAGAACTTTATGATGAACGGCCAATTGAAAATGTTCTCTCCGCAGAGATGTTTCGCCCGGAGAGACTTGTTTATATCTGCCCTGAATCCGTGTTCAATGATAAGCAAAAGCATAAAAAGCTTATAGAGTATTTCAAGCACCGCGGCATAGAGCTGGAGCTGGTGTTTCTGAAGACCAAGCTCTATGATATGAATGCAATTCTTGAGCTCCTTCGTGAGACGGTGAAAAAATATCCCGACTGCGCCCTGGATGTGTCCGGCGGAACTGATGATGCCCTTTTTGCTGCCGGGCGTCTCAGCGCTGAAACGGATATCCCTGTCTTTACCTACAGCCGTAAGGCAAACAGGTATTTTGGTATCAGTGGCGCCCCCTTTGATGAGGAACTGGACTGCGATGTGAAGTACAATGTTGAGGACTTCTTCCTTATGGCTGGCGGCTCCATGCACAAAGGCAGGGTCGATAATTCTGTGCTGGAAAACTATATGGATGACATTGATCCTTTCTTCCAGCTCTATCTTAGAAACCGCCGCAAGTGGCAGAACATTGTAAACTATATCCAGCGCGTCTCCAAAGCTTCTGCTGATGGCTATGCCAGCCTTGAAGTAAACGGTGAATACACCGTCAAGGGTGACAGGGGCCGCAAGATCGATGCCCCTGAGCAGGCTTTGAGAGAGTTTGAGGAGATTGGTTTTATCTCTGAACTTGAGATTGACAGAAACAGGGGAGTGTCCTTCTGTTTCAAGGACAGCCAAGTGCGCAGCTGGATGCGGGATATTGGAAGTGTGCTGGAGCTTTATGTATATAAAGCCTGTATTGATGCTGCTGTGTTCAACGATGTGCGGACAAGCGCTGTCGTTTACTGGGAAGGCTATGACAGCAAGCAGGAAAACGCCGTCAGCAATGAGCTGGATGTTATGTGCGCCATGGGTGTAACTCCGGTGTTTATAAGCTGCAAGACAGGTTCTGTGCAGACTGAGGCCCTTAATGAACTGGCGATTCTCCGCGACCGGTTCGGCAGTAATACCGCAAAGGCTGCAATAGTCACCGCGGAGCGTGGCGGCGGTGCAATGCGCAACCGTGCAAGTGAGCTGGGTATTGCTGTTATCGACCTGAACGATCTTTCCACGGGACGCACCGTGCAGAGAATCAGAAGTCTTATGAAAAGCAAAAGATAAATAAAAAAGTGCAGGAAAAAGGAGCCTCCACATAAGAAAACATATGCCTGAGAAAGTCGTATTTTGGACATCTGCATTGTTACAGCCGCTTGAAATACACACAAGTATTCCTGCGCGTCTGTGCCGCGCAGCTGTCACAAAATACGGCTTTTCAGGTGCGAAGCAGTTTTGCCGAAGCATATTCGAGATAAAATCGCATATTTAAACCCATCTTGTATTATTAAATACAAGATGGGTTTTTGCACTATTTCCGGTTACCCCGGCAGGAGTGAGGAAATAGCAATAAAATAATTTTGCAAAGCAAAATTTCCCTCATACTGGATATGTATGGGGAAAATTTTTTTATGTGTATTATAGCCGGATAGGCAAAGGCAAAACCACATGATTTCTTATGCGGATGCTCCTAATCTGCACTTTTTTATTTAGGACACTGTCTGCCATTATTATCGATTATGTATTCTCCGCTGAGCAGAATCTGTGAGATAGGGACAATGGTGTAGCCATCGGCCAATAGTGATTCTATTATACCCGGCAGAGCCTGTGGTGTGTTTTCAGCGGCGTTATGAAATAGAACGATGCTGCCAGGCTGCACGCGGTCGAGCACGCGCTGTTCTATCTCGTCTGCTGATAGTCCCTTCCAGTCAAGACTGTCTACATCCCACTGCACTGCTGTCATGCCTATGGAATTTACAGCGTTTATCACATGGTCATCGTATTCTCCATAGGGACAGCGGAAAAGTGTGGGGGAGACACCGGTAATTTCTTCAATTTTTTTGTTGCAGGCTTGAAGATCGCTCACAATCTGCTCTGTACTCAGTGAAGAAAAGTGCGCATGGTCTGTGGAATGGTTCATAATCTCATTGCCGTTTTCATGCAGGGCCTGGACGGATTCAGGGTATCTGTCTACCCAGTCACCTACAACAAAAAAAGTGGTGTTTATGTTGTACTTATTGAGAATGTCTATAAGCGTCTGTGTGTCTTCGTTGCCCCAGGCAGCATCAAAGCTCAATGCGACTACTTTGTCGTCCCGCTGAACGCAGTAGACCGGCAGCTGGCGTTTGGAAGCAGAAACACCGACGATAGCCGGGTTGCTTACCGTCCAGAATATAAGTACAACGGCAAGGATAAGTGTTAATGCCGAGAGGACACTTTTGTGCCTAAGTAAAATTTTTTTAGAATCGGTCAAGCCCATCACTCCTTTTTGTACATGGTATGATGAAGCTTCGTTTTTTATTTCTCTTGAAAACGGTGTTAAAAGAATATATAATTTTTGCATATTTATAACATTATCAGAGGAGAATCAACATGCCTGAAAAAAAGCAGAGCTGGCTTGAAAGCTACTTCAGACTAAGCGAGAGCAACACTACTGTCCGAACAGAAGTTCTTGCCGGCCTGACCAGCTTTATTACCATTGCCTATATCCTGATTCTAAATCCTCAGATCCTGTCTCACCCCTATGAAATAATGGGCGACCAGGTAATGGCGGCAAGGATTTCAAACGGCGTATTTATTGGCACCTGCTTTGCTTCCTTTATTGGTACGGTACTCTGTGCCCTTTATGCCAAAGTACCCTTTGTTCAGGCTCCAGGCATGGGACTGAATGCATTTTTTGCTTATACGGTAGTGCTGGCCATGGGATATACCTATTCCCAGTCTCTGGTAGTTGTCTTTATTTCCGGTGTGCTGTTTATTCTGATTACGGCGATAGGTCTGCGCGAGGCTATAATTCGTTCTATACCGGACGCGGTAAAAACTGCAATTACGCCGGGTGTTGGGCTCTTCATCACTATAATCGGCCTAAAGAACAGCGGCCTTGTTGTTCCCAACGAATCTACCCTTGTCAGCATGGTTGACTTTTCTGTCTGGCGTGTGCCCGGCGCAGATCTCAGCGGTGTAAATGGCGCTATCGTTTCTCTCATCGGCATTGTAGTTATGGCTGCCCTTCACATCAAGAATATTCGCGGTTCTATATTTATAGGCATAATAGTTGCTACCTTGGTGGGTATTCCTCTTGGTGTAACCTCATTTGACGGATTCAGCTTTGATATTGCCGGTAAGATCAATGACTTTGTGGAGCTTTCTTTCTTTAATCTTGACTTTGCAGGCCTTTTCACCGGTCCCAGCTTTATTGACAGTCTTTTTGCCCTGGTGATGATGGTAATAAGCTTTTCCCTTGTAAATATGTTTGACAGTATAGGTACTCTTCTCGGCGCTGCAAAGCAGAGCGGTATGATTGATGAGAATGGCGAAGTTATCCGCATGAAGGAAGCTCTCATGTCCGATGCTATCTCCACCGCAGCCGGCGCACTCCTGGGAACCTCCACTGTTACCACTGTTGTTGAGTCCAGCGCAGGAATTGCTGTCGGTGGTCGTACCGGTCTTACCAGCCTTGTAACGTCTCTGCTCTTCCTTGGCTCTTTGCTTTTTGCTCCTGTTGTTGGTATTATTCCCAGTGCAGCAACTGCGCCCGCCCTTATGTTTGTCGGTATACTGATGCTGGGTAATATCAAGGATGTGGATCTGCACAACATGGAAAATGCACTGCCTGCATTCTGCACTGTAATTTTTATGCCTTTCACTTATTCCATTGCAAACGGTATTGCGTTTGGTCTTATTACCTTCTGCCTTATAAAACTTCTTATTGGTAAGTACCGTGAGATCAATCCTCTGGCTGCAGTGGTTGCACTTATCTTTATTGCACGCTATGCATTTATGACTCTGGGATAATTTAATAAAAATTACTCCCCGCCATTTGGCGGGGAGTAATTTTTATTAAAGCAAAATAGAACTGATAAGCTTTTTGGTATATTCCTCTTTGGGGTGGTTGTATACTTCGTCAACAGTACCCTGTTCTATTATCCGTCCCTTTTCCATAACCATAACGCGGTCACAGATGGAGTAAATAACATTCAGATCATGGCTTATAAAGAGATAGCTCAGGTCAAGCTCTTCTTTAAGGTCCACCAGCAGGTCCAGAATCTGGGCTTGGATGGTAACATCAAGGGCTGAGACAGGCTCATCAGCCAGGATAAAACGTGGCCGCTGAATAAGCGCGGTTGCAATTGAAACTCGCTGACGTTGACCGCCGGAAAGCTCACTTGGTTTACGGGTGGCGTAGTCTCTGTCGAGGCCGACCTTTTCAAGCATGTCCAGAACGCGGCGTTTGCGCTCTGCTGCATCGTACTTGCCAAAGATGCGCAGGGGCTCTTCCAGGATCCAACCAATGGTTTTTGCGGGGTTAAGACTGCCGTATGGATCCTGAAACACCATCTGAGGACGCTTGGTGTAGTGCCTGATATCACCGGTGACCTTGGCGGTATCCAGCATGCCAAGGATTGCCTTGGAGAGGGTGGACTTACCACAACCGGACTCACCGACCAGACCCAGAATTTCGCCCTGGCATACATGAAAGCTTATGTCATCAAGAGCTTTGAATGTGCTTTTTTTGCCGAAGATTGTAGAATCCTGATATTCAACTGAAAGATGCTCTACTTCGAGCACATGTATACTTTCATTCATGGCGCTTCCTCTTGGGTATTGCGGCTATAAGCCGCTGGGTGTATTCATCCTTGGGGTTGCGGAAGATTTCTTCAGTGCTTCCTTGCTCAACAATTTCACCCTTGTACATGACGGCGACGTTTTCGCAAAGATTACGAACAACCGTCAGGTCGTGGCTTATAAGCAGAATTGCAACGCCGTACTTCTCACTCAGATCATAAAGAAGCTCAAGTATCTGTTTCTGCACGGTTACGTCCAGAGCTGTGGTAGGTTCATCACAGACCAGAAGCTTGGGGCGGATTATCATTGCAGAAGCAATGATTGCGCGCTGACGCTGACCTCCTGAGAGCTGATGTGGATATTTATTATATGTTGTCTCAGGATCAGGCAGACCAACCTGCTCCATTGCTTCGAGAGCAAGCTTTTTACGCTCCTCAGGGCTCATATCGGTGTGGATTTTCAGCGTTTCTTCAATCTGCTTGCCAACTTTCATAAGGGGGTTAAGACTGGTCATAGGCTCCTGAAATACCATACCGATGTCTTTGCCGTGTATATTTCGAAGCTGGCTTCTTGTGCACTGGAGAAAATCTTTTCCGTCAAAGAGAACCTGACCCTTCATTTCAACAAGACTGCGTTCAATAAGGCCGGTTATTGCCATTGCAGTGACTGATTTGCCGGAGCCGGATTCACCGACCAAACCCCAGCGTTCGCCGGGCAGAATGTCAAAGCTGATGCCTTTGACGGCTTCCTTGCCGGTGGAATGGAACTTTACACGGAGATTGCGTATATTAAGCATTGCCGTCACCTCCAAGCCCCTCGCTGAGAAGGCCGAAGCCAAGAATCAGCAGAATGATCGCAATGCCTACGGAAAGAGCATACCAAGGAGCAGAGAGCAGATAGTTCTGTGCTTCACTGAGCATGCGTCCAAGGCTGGGATCAGGAGGCTGAACACCAACGCCAAGATAGCTCATGGATGCCTCGGAGAGGACAGCGTTGTTGAAACCAATGGCAACGGTGGACAGCAGTACAGGGACAACGTTGGGAAGAATATGGACGAAGAGAATTCTCATATCACTTACGCCCATAAGCTTTGCATTTCTGACATAGTCAAGGTTTTTCTGCTTGGCAACTTCCATACGCACAATTCTTGCAAAGCTGGGAATGAACAGAAGGCCCAGTGCAAGAATGATATTATACTTGCCGCTGGGAAGAATTGCGATAAGTACCAGGGCCAGCAGAATGCTGGGGAAAGCAGTGATGCTGTCAATGATGCGCATAAGCACTTCATCTATCCAGCCACCGAACCAACCGGTAAGGCCACCGATAACAAGACCAATGACAAGGCCGATTGCAACGGAGGCAGCAGCAATAAAGAAGGTTGCGCCGGCACCTTCAACCAGGCGGGAGAAAATATCACGACCAAAGTTGTCAGCGCCTAGAAGATGCTCAAAGCTGGGCTTTGCCCATTTTGCAGCGCCGTTCATGGCGTTGGGATCATAAGGAGTCCAGAATGCGCCGATGATAATTATCAGCAGCATGATGCCGGTTATAATAAGGCCGGCACGGAAAGTTTTATTCTTTTTGTCTATCATGGCTTTTACCTCAATCCAGCCGCACACGCGGGTCGATATACTGCGTGACAATATCGGCAAGGTAGTTCATAAACACTACAACAAAGGCGATGATGACCACGATACACAGAGCAACAGGGAAGTCACGGTTGGAGATGCTGGTAACAAGAAGTCTGCCAAGGCCGGGCAGGGCGAATACCTGCTCAACGATGATAGAGCTTGCGACAATGTCTGCAAGGCTCATGGCAAGGTAAGTAACAACAGGAAGCAATGCGTTTCTCAGCACATGGATGCGGATAACCATCCAGCGTGAATTGCCGTGGCTGTATGCTGTGCGGACATAGTCCAGACCCATCTCGTGCAGGATGGAGGAGCGCAGAAGCTTTGCCACTTTTGCGATCTTGGGGATGGATATGGCAATGGCAGGGAAAATCATGTATCCGATACAGCCCCAGAAGCTTTCGCTGAAGGGGATGAACTTACCGGGTGTGAACCACTTTAGAACCAGGCCAAAAATATAGGTAAACAGTATACCTAAAAAAAACGAGGGAATGGCCATGAACACCTGGTTCATGGCCACGCCAACGCGGTCGAATCGTCCACTTTGATAGCGTGCCATCGCAATGCCAAGAGGGATGCTTACTCCAACGACAATAATCCATGAAATAATGGCCAGAACCGCCGTGACGGCGACCTTACCATGGAGCACGTCGCGTACATCCATCGCGTAACTGTAGCTCATGCCCATGTCTCCAGTGACGAAACCGGTGAGCCATTCCCAGTAGCGTACAAAGACAGGTCTGTTAAGTCCCAGTTCTTCCCTCAGTGCCTCAGCGCGTTCAGGGGTATATTCAGTGCCCAGAAGTTTGGTTGTGGGGTCACCGGGGATAACCTGGAAAGCCAGAAATGCAAGCAGGGATACAAGGATCAAAGTTATGATCAGTATGCCTGTTTTTTTACATACATAGCGCATATCAAAATTCGCTCGATTCTTTATTTATAAATGTAGTTATCCAATTCTGTACACGGATGCAAGATCCATGACGTAAAGGGGATAGTGCTCGTAACCGCCGATGTCATTCTGCATTACTGCAAAGATGGCGGCGTCCTGAATATAAACGTTTGCAGCCTGAGCGGTGAGTATGGTTTCGCACTCCTTGAACAGGGCAGTCTGCTCAGCCTCATCAGTGGTGCTCATTGCCTTGGCATAAGCCTCGTCATATTCAGCGCTGTTGAAGTTTACAAAGTTCTTGCTGCTGCCGCTCTGGAAACGGGCCAGCATATCAGATGCTGCAAGACCGTGGGCGTCAAGGCCGGAGACGGTTGCTTCATACTTTCTGCCTCTGTAGACTTCTTCGAGCCAGGTTGCCCATTCAACCAGCTCAATCTTAGCCTCAACACCTGCTGCGCGCAGCTGCTCGACCATGACCTGGGCGGCGTCAATGTGTGCAGAGTAGTTGGAGGGAACGGTAATGGTGAAGCTGAGATTTTCGTAGCCTGCTTCCTTGAGCAGCTCCTTAGCCTTCTCAGTATTGGGCTCATAGTAGTAGGTCAGCTCATCCATAAAGTACTTGCCGAAGGCGGGGTACATGCTGCTGCCGACAGCGATGCCGTCACCGTTGGAGGCGAGATCAATAACCATGTCCTTATCGATGGCGTAGCACAGTGCCTGGCGTACTCTCACATCGGTGAAAGGCTCAAAGGCATTGTTCAGATAGAGAGCTTGAACGATGTTGCTGCTGCCCTGAACGATGGTAAGGTCGGAAAGCTCAGTAATCTGAGTTGCAGGCAGCTTGTCAGCAAGGTCAATGGCGCCGGAGCGAAGGCTCATAACCATGGTCTGCTGATCGGGAATGACCTTCAGGGTGACCTTATCAAGGTTTGCGGGGGTGCCCCAATAGCCTTCAAACTTTTCCAGAACGATGCTCTCCTGAGGAGTGCGGGATGTGAAGGTGAAGGGACCGGTACCAACGACATCGACATTGGGGTCAGAACCTTCGGGGACAATGGCCACGGTCATGTGGGAGTTAAACTCGGTGTCTGCTGCCTTGAGAGTTACAACAATGGTTTTGTCGTCAGTAGCTTCCACAGCGGCGATATTTGCAACGTCGGAGACGAGGACTTCACCGGTCTCAAGACCCGCAGCTCTGGACAAAGAGTAAACAATATCCCCGACCTTTACCGTATTTCCGTTATGGAACTGGACGCCTTCACGCAGGGTGTAGGTGTAAACGTCAGCAGTCTCATTTGCGGAATAGCTTTCGGCAATGGCGGGGAGGATATTACCATCAGAATCAGGCTTTACAAGCCCTTCAAAGATGTTAAAGAGGACCTCTCTGGTTCCTGCCGACGCTGAAGATACGTGTGGGTCAAGACTGGTGTCCAAATCTGCGGCGATGCCCACGGTGATTTCTCCGCCGATAAGCTTTTCGCCGGTG
>JAFQQV010000029.1 GCA_017410425.1 Oscillospiraceae bacterium | reverse complement strand
GAAGTTGTAGTTGTTCTGAACGTTCAGAAGAACAACACCGAGAACTGCGCAGTTGGTGGTGATCAGGGGCAGGTAAATACCAAGAGCGGAGTACAGGGAGGGGATGGACTTCTTCAGGAACATCTCAACCAGCTGAACCAGGGAAGCGATGACCAGAATGAAGGCCAGGGTCTGCAGGAACTCAAGACCCAGGGGAACCAGAATGAACTGGTCGATGACCCAGCAGATTGCGGAAGCCAGGCCCATAACGAATACGACAGCGATACCCATACCGACTGCGGTGTCAACCTTATTGGAGCAACCGAGGAAGGGGCAAATGCCGAGGAACTGGGCGAAGATAAAGTTGTTTATCAGAATAGCACCCAGAGCGATGGTAATGATACTGCTAAGCATTATTCATTGACCTCCTTTTCTGCTTTTTCCTTCTTCTCAGCAGACTTCTTCAGGATGTACTGCATAGCAGCAAGCAGAAGGCCAAGAGTAAGGAAGCCGCCGAAGGGCAGATTCATGATGGCTGCACCGAACTCTTCGGGGAAGAGCTGGATGCCGCCGCCGGTACCGTCGATGGTGAGACGGAAGCCGTTTGCGATGTCTATGAGACCACCGCCGAAACGACCGGAACCAACGAACTCACGGAATACACACATGAGGACCAGAACACAGGTGTAGCCCAGGCCCTGGAAAATACCGTCGAAGAAGCAGGGGCCGACAGGCTGCTTCTGGCAGAAAGCCTCTGCACGGCCGATGATGATGCAGTTAACGACTATCAGAGGAATGAAGACGCCAAGAGCAGCACTCAGTGCGGGGATAAAGGCCTGAAGCAGCAGGTCAACGATGGTAACAAAGCCTGCGATAACAACAACGAAGATTGCAAGACGGATCTCACCGGGGATGATCTTACGGATTGCGGAAATAACAACGTTGCAGCAGGTGAGGATAATAAGAACGGAAAGGCCCATGCCCACGCCGTTGAACAGAGAGGTGGTGATTGCCATGGTGGCGCACATACCGATCTGCTGAACAAGAACGGGGTTATTGGTTACAAGACCTTCGGTAAACTGTTTCTTGATATTCATTCAGCGTACCTCCTTAGCCCAGAGCTTCTACTGCGCAGACAGCAACACCAGCTGCCTCGGAGACGGTTCTGGAGGTGATAGTTGCACCGGAAATAGCCTCGATATTGCCGCCAGCCTTGGTGATGGCAACATTCTTGTCTTCGCCGACGAACTGTTCACGGAAAGCAACGCCCTTGTCGTTGGTGCTGGCTGCAACTGCACCCAGGCCAGCGGTCTCAGCGTGCTTGATGATGGAAATACCGGTGATCTTAAGATCGGTGTCAACACCGACAGCCATGGTAATCATACCCTGTGCACCGGAGAAAGTGGTCTCAACAACATAGCCTGCTTCACCGGCCTTGCTGATAGAGTCAACAGTGGGGAATGCGGCAGCGTCGAAGTCAACGGCTTCATAGCTGTCAGCCACGAGAACAGCAGAATAAGCCTTCTCGGTCTTCAGACGGTTCTGCTCTGCGATGCGGTCCTTGGTGAACTCATTGACGCCACCCAGAACGCCGGCAACGATAGCGCAGACGACGAAAAGAATAACAGTGAGTTTCAGTATTTTCTGCATTATACTGCCTCCTTTTCTGCCTTCTTAGCGGCCTTCTTGGCTGCCTTCATAGCTGCGATGTCTTCCTTGGTAACACCAAACTGGTAACGACGGAAGGCCTTGTCAATTGCCCATGCGCAGAGGTTCATGATAAGGATAGCATAGGAGACGCCTTCGGGGAAGCCGCCGAAGTAACGGATAAGAACGGTAATTGCGCCACAGCCTACGCCGTAGAGCAGCTGACCGTTGAGAGTAACAGGGCTGGTGGCATAGTCGGTAGCCATGAAGAAGGCACCGAGGAACAGGCCGCCTGCGAAGAGGTTCTGGAGCATCCAGTCAACATTGCTGTAGCCAGCGTGGCCACCGATGAGGGTGAGAACAGCAACAGTGCCGATGAAGCCGACAGGAATACGCCAGGAGATAACCTTCTTATAGATCAGGTAGAGGCCGCCGACAAGCAGAGCCAGAGCGCTGACTTCGCCCATGGCGCCGGGCAGACCTGCACCGAGGAACATCTGACCTACAGTGTAGGGATTTGCCTCGCCGGCGTACATGTAGCTGAGGGGGGTAGCAGTGGTGACACCGTCAACAACGACAGCGCCCATGATAACTGCGTAGGAGGCCATCAGGAATGCACGGCCTGCCAGTGCGGGGTTGAGGAAGTTCTTGCCAAGGCCGCCGTAGAGCTGCTTGACAACAACGATTGCGAAGAAGGTACCGATGATGGGCATCCACCAGGGAGCCTGGGGAGGCATGGTCATAGCCATCAGCAGACCGGTGAGAACAGCGGTCAGATCGCCGATGGTATCGGGCTTCTTCATGAACTTGCGGTAGGCCCACTCAAAGAAGACTGCGGATGCAACGGAAGTTGCGATGGGCAGCAGAATGGCAACACCGAAGTTGATAACGCCGACGACGACTGCGGGAAGCAGAGCAATGATGACGTCGAGCATGATGCGGCGGGTGTCAGTGTTGGTTCTGACCTGGGGCTGATATGCTACGTCAAACACGATTCTTTCTTTCTTTTCGCTCATTTCTTGGCCTCCTTTGCAGCAGCCTCTGCCTCAGCCTTTGCCTTTTCCTTGGCTGCCTTGGTCTGGAACATGATCTTGGCAGTCTTGAAAGCGTGAGTCAGGGGCATTCTTGCGGGGCAGTTGTAAGAGCAGCTGCCGCACTCGAAGCAGTCGGTGATGTGATACTTTTCCATGTTCTCGAAGTCACGCTTGGAGTAGTACATGTACATAAAGACGGGCTCGAGGTTCATGGGGCAGACAGTGATGCACTTGCCGCAGCGGATGCAGGTGGGGTTCTCGACCATCTTGTCCTCTTCTTCAGTGAAGAACAGAACGCCTGCAGTACCCTTTACGTTGGGAGCATCCAGAGTGGTAGCGCAGATACCCATCATGGGGCCGCCAAGGACGATCTTTCTGCAGGGCTTGACGAAGCCGCCGCACTCTTCAACGATGTGGCTGAAGGGAGTGCCGACTCTGGTCAGGCCGTTGACAGGAGCCTTGAGTGCGCTGCCAGCGTAAGTGACGATACGCTCAATGCAGCTCTTGCCTTCGTAGCAAGCCTGGTAGATAGCGTATGCGGTACGGGTGGAGACGACGTTGCAGCCGACACCGGAGGGCAGGCCGCCGGGCTTGACCTCTCTGTTGGTGATGGCCTTGACCTGCATCTTTTCGCCGCCCTGGGGGTACTTGACCTCTTCGGGAACGATCTCGATGCCGTACTGAGCAGGATTGAGGGAGTTGAGCAGATCGATAGCGTCCTGCTTGTTCTTCTCAATGCCGTAGTAGGCCTTTTCAACGCCCTGTGCGATACGTGCCAGCTCAATGCCGCGCAGAAGCTGCTCGGGGAAGTTGAGCATGGTCAGGTGGTCGCCGTTGAGGTAAGGCTCACACTCTGCGCCGTTAATAATCAGGGTGTCAACCTTGCCGATGCCGCCCTGAATCTTCAGAGCAGTGGGGAACATTGCGCCGCCCATGCCAACGATGCCGGCTTCGCGCATACGGGCCAGGATAGCCTGAGGATCCTTGAGTTCTTCTTCAGTCAGGGGATCCATCAGCTCGGGAGTATCCTGGAAGTCGTTTTCGATGACGACTGCGGGGATAAGGTCTCCCAGGGGGTGGGGTCTGGGCTCGATAGCCACGACCTTACCGGAAACGGAAGCGTGGACAGGAGCGGAGACAGGTGCGGGATTCTCACCGATTTTCTGGTACATCTTCACGTAGTCGCCTACCTGAACCAGAGGCTTGCAGGGTGCGCCTATGTGCTGTGCCATAGGAATAATTACCTGTTTAGGCGGTGCAATAACAGTCGCCGGGATTTCCGGAGACTTCATGTAGTTGGGGTGCACGCCGCCTTTAAACTGATAGGACATGTAGCTTCACCTCGTTATTCTTTCCTAGGGTATTATTCGCCTGAGTATTCTACCACAAAACGACACGATATGTCTATGCTTTTTTCCGGAAAAAGCGACAAATTAGCCTGTCATTATTTTAACTTTGCAAAAATATATCCTACTCTTTTGATAGGAAACCGGCGTATTATAAAGTTTTTATAAAGTTTTCAGCATTTTTTGTTAAATATGGAAACAGCTGCATCGGAAAGCTGTTTCCATAGCTTCAGCCCAGTGCCACATCCAGCAGCATCATTATTATAAAACCAAGCATATAGGAAAAAGAGCCTTTAAGTCCATCTGCTGCCGGCAGCAGTTCCCTTGCCGATACATAGAGCATGGCACCGGCAGAAAAGCCCAGCAGCCACGGCATCAGAGGGTACAGGTATGCCGCCGTCAAAACAGCAAGCGCGGCAAAAAGCGGTTCTACAGAGCCCGAGGCTATACCCCGACCGAAAGCAGCCGCAGGGCTGTTTCCGCTATGACACAGCGGAAGAGACACCGCTGCCCCTTCCGGAAAATTCTGCACGCCGATGCCGAAGGCCAAAGCCAGAGCAGAAGCGAGCCCCTCCCCTTCTGCCGCCAGAGCAAAGGCCAGGCCCACCGCCATTCCCTCAGGGATATTGTGCAGCGTTACAGCAGCAAAAAGCAGGGAGCGCTGTTGGCCTGAGCTTCGGCACTGCAGCAGCTCCAGAACCGCAATGAACATAGCGCCAAAAGCTATGCCCACCGCCGCAGGCAGCCAGGGAGGAAAAGCACCGTCCCGCTCAGCCTGCTCAATAGCCGGCAGCAGCAGACTCCACACCGCGGCTGCTGTCATAACGCCGCCGGAAAAGCCCATCATTATCCCCTGCAGTTTCAGCTCCTCCCGCTTCGGAAATAGAAAAACCGTGGCAGAGCCCAGCGCGGTCATGATAAATATAAATGATATGCCCAACACAGCCCAGAGGCCGGAAGAAAACATGATATCAACGCCTTTGCATTTTACTGATATCATTATACGCAGCCTGCCGCAGTGCTGTTACTATTTAAAAGTGATCACACCCACAGCATATGCTGTGGGTGCATTCATTAAAACAATATTTCAACAAGCTCCTTGTCGGTATATATTTTGAGTTTTTCAAGCCCAGCCTTCCTTGCTTCCGTTTCAAGCACGGCAATGAGCAGGGCGTAATAATCTCCCTCCAGCTGTTTATGCTGCAGAGCAAGCTTAACAAGGCTGCGCTCACATACATGGCGAAGGCTTTCCCCTTCTTTGCCAAACTCTGCAGTAAGAATATCCATGGCCTCCCGCTCCGTCATACTGCGGTCTATGTAATAATCCTTGCCGTAAAGGCCATAGAGCACTCGCTGGGTATCATAATAGCCGATGGTAATATTGCGCTTGGAAAGCTGGGCATCAAAGTTCAGCACAAAGCCCAGATCGGAATTGGTTTCAATGGTGGTAATATTTACATCCTTGGGCCGTCGGAAAGGCTTTTCAATGCCAAAGCCCGGAAGCCGCACAGCGATGATATCCTTATAGCCATTTTTCACCAGCACATGGTCCGGCAGGGAATCCACAAAACAGCCGTCAGCATAGAGCTTGCCTCCAAGTTTCTCAAGCCTGAAGCTGGGGTGGTAGGAGCTGGCCAGAAGCATATCGCAGATCTCATCCTCACTCAGATCGTTGAGACGAAGCTCCAGCCCCTTGTGGTCTGAAATGGACATGGTGGTTATAAAAAGCTCCACAGGGGAATTGCGGATTTTTTCTGCATCCACAAGCCCCCGGACCCAGCTGTGAAGCGGGGCCACATCCAGACCGTGTTCCCGGATTATCTGCTTGAACTGGTGGCCCAGTTCCTGAACGCTCTCCACCTTGCCGCTCATAAGCTGCTTGAAAACCCGGGTCATCTCCTCGTCCATATTGATTATGTCGGAAAGGCGTATATCACACCAGAGTGCAATAGCCTTTTCAAGATCACCCATGCACATCAGAGCGCCGTTGAGCGCACCGACGGATGTACCGGAGACCGCGTTGAATTTTATTCCGGCCTCATCAAGTGCTTTCCATACACCAATCTGATAAGCCCCTTTGGCGCCGCCGCCTTCCAGAGCAATGGCATATATTTTGGTATTATCAAGCTGAAGTTTCATGCTTCATTCCTCCTTTCAGCACTTTCAGCTCAATAATATCACATCCCTCCTTTCATAACAAGCCCAGCACCAGCAGCGCAAGTATGGCGCTGGCAGCGCCCAACAGGAACAGCGCCGCCGGGGCAAGGGCAGTAAATCGCATGCGGCGGGGCGCGCAGTACAGTCCTGCCGCTTCCCCTGCCTGGCGCAGCAGCTCTCTTCGGCTCACCCCCTCCCGCTGCATCAGGCTGTCATTCAAAATAAACACTGCCTGGCTGAAATTTTCATCCGGGGCCTTGAGCACTATTGCCCGGTGCATAGTGCCACGGATTAATGGCGGTGCCTTTTCCTCCGCCGGCTTTTCTCCGAAAAGCTGCATCACATCCTTTCCTCCACTCTGACGCTTATTACCGTCATATCATCATTTGCACCATATAAACTCTCAGCCTCCTTGAGTACTGAGCGTGCCAGGGATTTCATGTCCTCAAAGCTCCCCATCAGCAGTGTGTGCACCCAGGTATCGTCCGCATCCGCTATCACACCATCAGTTGCAATAAGCGCGGTGCAGCCCGGCTTTAAGCGCATACGCACTACATCCGGCGCAATTCCCTCGCCCGAGGACAGGCCCGCCGCCAGACTTTCACAGCGTATTCGCTTTACCCCCTTTCCGCTGCAGACATAGGAAGGAGCGGCGCCATATTTATAAAAGCAGGTCTCACCGCTGAAAAGATCCACGCACATAAGATCCACCGTGGCATAGCCCCAGCTGTCGCCGCCCCGAAGTAGCAGCACGGAGTTGAGAATTTTCATGGCCACAGCCGGGTCAACCCCGGAGCGCAGGAATTTTTCCAGTATGTTCACCACCTGCATGCTGTCCTGCGCTGCCTCGTCACCACAGCCCATGCCGTCGGCCAGAATTACGCAGAGCACACCGGCATCGGTTTTGAAATAGCTGCCCCGATCACCGCTGACCCGCTCTCCCTTCTTTTTCATTGCGGCAATGCCTACGGACACTGCCAGAGGCTCCGCCTCCAGAAGCTTAAGCCCGGCGCAGTCCGCTCCCGGCTCTACCGGCATGCAGAGCCTTGTGCCCACAATTTCCGAAAGCTTTTCAAGATAGCCCTCGACCCGCATAAGAGCGCTGAGACTGCCGCTTTCTATACTCACTCTCAGTCTGCCGCCTCCATCCCGATATACAGAAACCTCCGCGTCTATCTCCAGACTCTTGAGGTAGCGCAGCAGCCTGCGCTCTGCCAGAGGCTCTGCCCCGTTTACGCTGCCCAGCTCATCTGCCACCTGGCAAAGAATCTGGGACATATCAGCATACTGGCCCCAGGCCACAAGCCGGTTCTCCGCAAGGCTGGCCCTAAGTTGGCGGCGATAACTTAATCCCCGGAGTTCACCATTGACAGCTGCCACAAAGGCCGGAATGTTCACACACTTTTCCCGGAAGAAAGCCGGGATGTCCTCCTCACTAAGGCTGCCGTGATCCCGCATGGCACAGGTGGCATCGTTCATTGCAGAAAGAGTGTCCACATATTCAAGATTCCAGCAGCGGTTTTTGTGCCGGCATTTGACGCATACCTCGTCTGCGGCCCGGTCAAATATGCGGGCGATGTTCTCGTCATTTCGCTTCTCACTGACATTTTTGCGCACCGTCTCAAAAAGCTCACCATAAGCCTCGCTGAGATTTTTGACCTTGCCGGCTGTGAAACGGCGCAGATTGGTCTCGCCGCTGCCCCGCTCCATGCACTGGAGTATCACCCCAACAGCATTGAGAAAGGAAGCCGGCAGCAGCATGAATATCACCGAGGCACTGAAGCTTTCAAGCAAGGCACTTGTATATATCCCGGCAGTCCAGCCGCAGACCACTGCCAGAGCCGAGGACATGAGAAAGGCCAGAACAAACATTATACGCCCATGCTTGCCGAAGACCCCGGACAGCAGGCCTGAGAAGGAATAGGCCATGGCATAGAAGGAAGTGCCGCCCATACTCACATCCATTGCAAGGCCCAGCACCGTACCTACAGCGGCCCCGGTTAAAAGTCCCCCCTTCATGGCAGAGCACATTACAAGAATAAGCGCCAGCACCCTGCCAAGGGAAATGAGCTTAAACAGCACCAGATTTGAAACACTCATCAGAGCACAGGCCGCCATTATCATTACAGAAACACTGTGGCGAAGCTCCGCTGTCTCCGTGGTGCAAAGCTCGTTGGACAAAGCCTCGCGGAAGAAATATGTAGCGCCGAAAGCCAAAGTTACTTCCAGAAAAAGCTCCGCCGCCATTGGTACTGCGCCGTATGTCAGAGAAAAGCTGCCGAGAAATCCGGTGAGCGCCATGACAAAAGCTGCCGCCGAAGGCATGAAATAAGGGCTTTTATACATATCCAGTTCATGGAACACAAAGGCTATGGTATAGATAAGCACTGCTGCCGCGATGTAGCGTATGCCCCACTCCAGCCCGCCGCTGAGAAGATAGCCCAGGGATGCGCCGCATAAAGAAAAGACACCGCTGATCCCAGCCCCGGAGCAGGCAACCATTGCCATGCCAAAGGGTGCGCCGCTGCCCATAACCCGCGCCCACGCCATGGTCATACCCATCAGCGAATAAAGCCCGCAGCGCAGCGCCAGCAGAAAACGCACATCCAGCTTCTCCGGCAGCAACCTGGGCAGCGCCGCCTTTCTCCGTTCCGCAAAATCCATAAACAGCCCTCCAAAGGTTTACATAAAGTAATTGTAATTATAGTTATGTAATATGCAGAATGTGGTCGCACTGTGCTGTTGATTTTGAATTATTATTGAGGGAAAATAGTAGGGAAAGAGAAAAAATATATGGGCAGGCTTTAATGTTTGACCCTTGTAATAAAAACTTTATCGTGTTAAAATATTTTGTCTGAATAAAAAGTATTTCTGGAGGAAGAAAATGAGTTATATCAAGGACATTAATCTCGCCCCTTCCGGCGAGCTGAAAATAAAGTGGGTTGAAAACAACATGCCCGTTC
Organism: Oscillospiraceae bacterium; assembly: GCA_017410425.1. GTDB lineage: Bacteria > Bacillota > Clostridia > Oscillospirales > Oscillospiraceae > Limivicinus. The sequence goes on along the minus strand of JAFQQV010000029.1, from coordinate 24,192 downwards.
TTCGCGGCATCGGTGAAGATTTTCTCCGCGAAAAGCCCTTCAAAGGCATGAAAGTTGCCCTTTCCGTGCATCTTGAAGCCAAAACCGCATACCTCTGCCGTGTGATGGAGATGGGCGGCGCCGAGATGTATGTCACCGGCTCCAATCCCCTGTCCACCCAGGACGATGTGGCCGCAGCCCTGGCCTCCGGCGGCATGCAGGTTTTTGCCCGCTACGGCTGCAGCATGGAAGAGTATGAAGAATGCCTCTGCCGCGTGCTGGAAGTTGGCCCCAACATTATCATTGATGACGGCGGCGACCTCGTAAATCTTATGCACACCAAGTACCGCGATCTTATCCCCAATGTCATCGGAGGCTGCGAAGAGACCACCACCGGCATCCACAGACTGCGCGCCATGGCAAAGGCCGGCACTCTCATGTTCCCCATGGTCATGGTCAATGAGGCTGACTGCAAGCACATGTTTGATAACCGCTACGGCACCGGTCAGTCTGTCTGGGACGCTATCATGCGTACCACCAACCTCATCGTTGCCGGCAAGTACGCTGTTGTCTCCGGCTACGGCTGGTGCGGCAAGGGCGTTGCCCTGCGCGCAAAGGGTATGGGCGCAAAGGTCATCATCACTGAGACCGATCCTGTCCGTGCACTGGAAGCTGTTATGGACGGCTACGAGGTCATGCCCATGAGCGAGGCTGCAAAGCTGGGCGATATGTTTATCACTGTCACCGGCTGCAGCGGCATCATCACCGCCGAGCATTTTGAGAGCATGAAGGAAGGCGCTATTCTTACCAACGCCGGCCACTTTGACGTGGAAGTCGACATCGCCGCTCTCAAGGCCATGGCTGTTGAAAGCTATGAGGCAAGACACAACATTCAGGCATACATCATGCCCAATGGCAAAACTCTCTACGTCATTGCCGAAGGCCGCCTTGTAAACCTGGCTGCAGGCGACGGTCACCCCGCAGAGATCATGGATATGAGCTTTGCAGTACAGGCCCTCTCCGCCGAGATGCTGGCAAAGAAGGGCAGAGAGATTGAAGCCGGCGTTGTCCCCTTCCCCCGCGAGCTGGACGAGGCCGTTGCCCGCAGAAAGCTTAAGGCCATGGGTGTCGCCATCGACAGTCTGAGCCAGGAGCAGGCAGATTACCTGGGCATATAATAATCAATACGGGCCGCTTTTCAGCGGCCCAGCATAGATATTTCCCACGGAGGTGAGTTTTTTGGATGAGATGGAAATAAAGGAAGCTTTGGATCTCGAAACCGAAAGCGAATATGAATACGAGTACGAAGCCATCCAGGAACAGCAGGCTGATGAGCTCTCGGAGCTGCTTGAGCGCCGCGACATGAAACAGCTCAAGACCCGTATGGAAGAACTCAATGAGTTTGACGTGGCAGAATTTCTTTCCGAAATTGAAGATAACCGAATGCCCATGGTGTTCAGATTACTCTCCAAGACTGCCGCCGCCGACGTTTTTGCAAATATGGATGTGCCCGATCAGGAGCGCATCATAAACTCCGTTACCGACTCAGAACTTGCAGGTCTGGTTGAAGAGCTGTACGTGGACGACGCTGTTGACATGATGGAGGAGCTGCCCGCAAACGTGGTTGCCCGTATCATGCGCATCGCAACACCCCAGACCAGAAACCTTATAAACCAGTATCTGCGCTATCCGGAAAACTCCGCAGGCAGCATTATGACCTCGGAGTTTGTGGACCTTAAAAAATACATGAGCGTCAAGGAGTCCATCGCCCGCATAAGGCGCATCGGCGCTGATAAGGAGACTATCTACGTCTGCTTTGTCACCACCATGGACCGAAAGCTGGAGGGTATTGTATCCGTCAAGGATCTGCTGCTCAACGATGATGACATGATCATTGAGGATCTGATGGACCGTAACGTCATCTTCGCTTCCACCACTGACGACCAGGAAGCAGTATCCGAGATGTTCTCCGACTACGACCTTATGGCCATGCCCGTTGTGGACAAGGAAAACCGTCTTGTAGGCATTGTCACCGTTGACGACGTCATCGACGTTATGGAACAGGAGGCCACCGAGGACTTCGATATCATGGCAGGTATTTTGCCCTCTGATATTCCCTACTCCCGCTCCCCTATTTTTGAGCTTTTCAAAAACCGTATCCCCTGGCTGATGTTCATGATGCTCTCAGCCACCTTCACCAGCATGATTCTTACAAGCTTTGAGGATATGCTGGCTGTGCAGGCAGGCCTTGTGGCCTTTATCCCCATGCTGATGGGTACCGGCGGTAACTCCGGCGCCCAGTCCTCCACCGCGGTTATCCGAAGCCTTTCACTGGGTGACACGGAAACCAGCGACGCACTGAAGGTTGTCTGGCGTGAGCTGCGTGTCGCATTCCTCTGCGGTATTGCTCTGGCTGCGGTCAACTTTGTGAAGATGCTTCTGCTGGACGGCATGCTGCTTAATAACGATGCAGTCACTGTTTCGGTTGCAGCCACCGTCAGCCTTACCATTATTTTTGTCGTTCTCTTTGCCAAGGTGGTGGGCTCCATGCTGCCCATTCTGGCAGAAAAACTGGGCCTTGACCCGGCGGTCATGGCAAACCCGCTGATTTCCACTGTGACTGACGCGGTATCCCTGCTCATTTATATCTTCGTTGCAAAGCTGATTCTCAATATCTGAGGGGCGTTTTCCATGCAAATCACTATTCTTTTAGAAACCATCTTCGTCATGGTTTCTCTGATGCTGGTAGGATATATCGGCGCAAAGAAGGGACTTTTCACGGGAGAATTTCTCAAAGCGCTGTCCGCACTGGTGTTCAATGTGTTCCTCTCCTGCTCCGTGTTCGGCTCCATCTGTGGTGATGTGCCGGAGATGAGCCTTGCAAAGCTTCTGGGCATTATCGCCTTCTGCGCATTGACCATTGTTATAAGCTATTCCCTCTCTACGTTAGTTGCAAAGCTGTTTTATAAAAACAAGCCCGTTGGCCCTGCAATGGAAATTTCCATTGCCACCATGAACACTCTGCTCTTCGGTCTGCCCATCGTGCAGGAAGTCTACGGCCCGGCGGCGGTGCTTTACATGGGCTTAAGCTCTGTGGGCTTCAACCTTATCCTTTTCACCTACGGCACATGGCGTCTGGGCCGGAACGGTTCCCGTGAAGGCCGTCGCTTCAGACTGAAGGATATTTTAAGCCCTGTGCTGGTGGCAACAGTGCTGGCCTTCATTTTCCTCATGGCAAGAATACCCATTCCCTCTGTGCTTCGCCGTTTTCTCTCAGCCACCTCCGGTGTCACCATGCCCCTTTCCATGATAGTGCTTGGCGTAACCATGGGCGCTGGAAACCTGCTTGATGCTTTCAGGGACAAGCGTGTTTATGCCGGGGCTTTCTTCCGGCTGATAGTCTGCCCCATGCTTGCTTTTCTTGTGCTCAGCCCCATCTGTACTGATCCCATACTTCTGCGTACCTGCGTTGTAATCGCCGGCTGCCCGGTTGGCGCCATAGTTCCGGTGCTGGCACTGCAATATAATGAGGATGCACTTTTTGCATCCCGCTGCGTAATGGTAACCACGCTTATGAGCGTTATAACATTGCCCGCAATAATACTGCTGTTAGGATGATAATATGCACATTCCATCTTCCGCCAGCCAATGCATTGAGCTTCTCAGCTTTGAGGAAGCGCTGGCCCTTTCCGGTCAAAGCGGCGGCTATGATACTGACAAATGGATATACATACCGGATTTCTACACGGAATACCGTTATATTCTGGGCACCAGGGGTAAAAACCCGCTGATATGCATCGGCATCAACCCCTCTACCGCAGAGCCTGACAATCTGGACAATACACTCAAATCCGTCTCCCGCATCGCCGCGGGCAACGGATTTGACAGTTTTATCATGTTCAACGTCTATGCCCAGCGGGCCACCCGCCCGGACGATATGGATAAGGAACTCAACGAAGAGCTGCACCGGGCCAACATGGCGGCCTTCCGCCATATCCTTGCAAATGTGGGCGAAGGTGTCAAGCCAGCCGTCTGGGCCGCCTGGGGCACCATCATCGAAAAGCGCTCCTATCTCCCCCACTGCGTTCGGGAGATGGTGAGCATTGGTGAGGAGTACGGCGCACGCTGGCTCTGTGCCGGCAAGTGTTCGGTCAAAGGTCACCCCCACCACCCCCTGTATCTGAGAAAGGACGAGCTGACCCGGGACTTCAATGTGCTTGACTATCTGGAGGGCATCAAATGATAAAAATCGCAATCTGCCAGCTTAGAACCGAGACTGACCGCGCAGAAACTTCAGCCAAGGCAAAAGCCATGATATATGAGGCTGCTTCAAAGGGCGCGGATTTTGTCGTTCTGCCGGAGATGTACAACACACCGTATTCACGAGAATACTTCAAAAGATTTGCAGATATGGGCCATGCAGATGCCGTGGCTCAGCTTTCCGCTTGGGCCAAAGAGTTGAAAATATACATTGTTGGCGGCTCCGTGCCCGAACGTGATAAAGATGGAAAAATATTTAACACCTGCTTCATCTTCGACAGGGAAGGCAAAGAAATTGCCCGGCACCGAAAAATACATCTCTTTGATGTGGAGCTGCCCGGCCTGAGAGTGCGGGAATCTGCCACCTTTTCCCCCGGCAAAGACATAACCGTTTTCGAAACCGAGTACGGCACAATGGGCTGCGCGGTCTGCTTTGACCTGCGCTTTCCAGAGCTTTTCCGCGCCATGCAGCAGCGGGGTGCAAAGCTTGTTTTCCTGCCGGCTCAGTTCTCTGTCGCTACCGGTCCCAAGTACTGGGAGCCCATGCTCAAGGCCAGAGCCTTTGACTACCAGTATTATGTAGTGGGGGCGGGTGCTGCGAGATACCACGGCTTTCACTACGAGTCCTACGGTCACTCAGCAGTTATCGACCCTACCGGGGCATGTCTCTGCATGGCCGGAGAAGATGAAGAGATTCTCTACGCGGATGTGGACCTTGAATACGTGGATGAATACCGCGCACAGCTGCCCACATCCAAGCTGATGCGCACTGATGTATACCGGCTTGCGGAGTGAAAGAATGAAAATCAGGCAAGACATAGAAAAATACTCCCCCTGCTGTGAGCAGGAGGAGAGGGATAAAAAGCTTATTCTGGACTTTCTGGATAATAACGAAGACGCATTCCAGCGCAGCAACCTGATTGCCCACATGACCGCCTCATCCTGGGTGGTAAACCCAAAGCGTGACAAAGTTCTGATGGTCTACCACAAGATTTACGACTCCTGGTCCTGGACCGGCGGCCATGCCGACGGCGATACTGATCTTGCCGCGGTGGCGCTGAGAGAAGTCAGGGAGGAAACCGGGGTTAAATCTGCCAGACTGCTGAGTGATGAGATTTTCTCTCTTGAGATTCTCACCGTAGACGGGCATGAAAAGCGGGGCGAATATGTGCCCAGCCACCTGCACATGAACGTGACCTATCTTGTGGAGGCTGATGACAGCGACAGTCTCAGCATCTGCGAGGAGGAAAATTCCGACGTGCAGTGGTTCAGCCCGGAGGCCGCACTGAAAGCCTCCACAGAGCCCTGGTTTGTGGAGCGAATATATAAAAAGCTTATCGAAAAAAGTGGGGACTGCCATGGATAACACACAGCAGTGGATAAACTGGATAACTGAGCTGCAGGCAATTGCCCAGAATGGACTGACCTATGTAAAGGATATTTACGACAAGGAGCGCTATCTGCGCCTGCGGGAAATGGCTGCAGAGATGATGAGCCATATTACAGACATTCCGCTTGATAAGATGCCCGGGCTTTTCTGCTATGAGCGCGGCTACCAGACCCCGAAGATAGATGTGCGCGCTGCAATGGTGGAGAACGATAAAATCCTGCTTGTGCAGGAAAACAGCGGCAAGTGGTCCATCCCCGGCGGCTGGTGCGACATCAATCTGTCAGTAATGGAAAACGCCATAAAAGAGGCTAAGGAAGAGGCCGGCCTCGATATAGAAGTGGCTAAAGTTGTGGCTCTGCAGGACAGGAAAAAACATAATTATCCTCCTCAGGCCAGCAGCATCTGCAAAGTCTTTGTACTATGTAAAGTGCTGGGTGGTAAGTTTGAGGAAAACTCCGAGACCATTGCCTCCGGCTGGTTCGGCATTGACAATCTCCCCGAGCTGGACAATGGTAAGACTACGAAAGAGCAGATTGAACTTTGCATTGAAGCAAGTCGCCACGAGCATTGGGAGACACGGATAGATTAAAACAAAAAGAGCCATGAATAATCATGGCTCTTTTTTTATTATTTGATGTCCAGCTCAGGCGGTACGTCAATCTCGTCAGATACGTATTTGCCGTTTTTCTTGCGCTGGCGCACACATTCTGTCAGCAGATATTCTATCTGCCCGTTGATGCTGCGAAAATCATCCTCAGCCCATGCGGCAATTGCATCGTAAAGCTTGGCTGAAACCCTTAGGGGTATCTGTTTCTTCTCCTTATTATCAGCCATGGCTCAGTACAGGCTGCCGCTGTTGACAACGGGCTGGGCATCATGGTTGCCGCAGAGAACCACCAGAAGGTTAGAGACCATGGCAGCCTTGCGCTCTTCATCCAGCTCTACAACATTATTCTCATTAAGCCGCTCAAGAGCCATTTCCACCATGCCAACTGCACCGTCAACAATCATCTTTCTGGCGTCAATAATTGCGCTGGCCTGCTGACGCTGAAGCATGACGGCGGCGATTTCAGGGGCATAGGCAAGATGGGTGATGCGGGCCTCCACGATTTCAATGCCGGCTTCCAGCACTCTCTGCTGAATCTCATCCTTGATGCGCAGGGCCACAGTCTCGCTGCTGCCGCGAAGGCTGCCTTCGTCAGCGTGACCGTCGCCGGTGGTGTCCACATTGGGTGCCACATCGTAAGGATAGATACGCACAATGTTTCTCAGCGCGCTGTCACACTGGAGGGAGAGAAACTCCTTGTAGTTATCCACATTGAACACAGCCTTGGCAGTATCGGTGATGCGCCAGGTGACGGCAATGCCGATCTCAATGGGATTGCCGAGGCAGTCATTGATCTTCTGCTTTGCATTATTCAGGGTCATGATTTTGAGAGAGAGCTTTTTGCTGGGCATCTCAATCTCATTGGGGTTTACGCCCTTGCTCTTCACATCGCCGGACTGGTTCAGCTTTGTCCTCGCGGCGGGGTTGATGGCAGAGCAGAAGGGATTGACAAAATAGAAGCCCTCACCCTTGAGAGTGCCTATGTACTTACCGAACAGTGTCAGCACCAGAGCCTCCTGAGGCTTGAGCACCTTAAGGCCGCAAAACAGTATCCAAGCCAAGGCAACATAAATAATGCAGAGCACCATCAGAACAACGCCCAGAAGCTTCAGTAGCCCAAAGCCTTCCATAAGAAAAGCCGAAACCACTATACCCAGCACTGCCAGAACATAGCCCGCCAAAGTGAGCAGCAGCACAAGCATGCCGTTTTTCTGGCTGTTCAAAATTTTTTCCTTCATATTAAAAACTCCTTTCAAGAACTTTATTCTTTGTGATATCAAAATGATATCATTTAAAGTCTGGCCTGTCAAGAAAAAAGATGGCTCCATATTGGAGCCATCTTTTTATATTTTCTTGGCTTTTTTCAGGAACATGGAGGCAAATTCTGCAAGGCTGCCGCTTTTTTCCTTGTAGGCCTTGCCCTTGTAATAAGTCTCAGCAGGGCGCACTGCCACCAGCTTTTCCGGGCTGAGGGAGAAAATATCCTCCTGGGCAGTGAAAAAGCTTGCATATTTACCTTTTTCCAGTGTACCGTAGTTTTCTTCCTCCAGCATGGCTCGGGCTGCGTTCTTGGTGTAGCAGCAGAAGGCCTCATAGGGCGTAATGGACTCAGCCTCATTGTAAAACTGCACCATACCCAGCATCTGCAGCCAGGGATCCATATCCTGCACCGGGCTGTCAGAGGAGCCGCAGACCGTGATACCGGCATCCAGCAGGCTCTTAAGGCGCATGTTCTTTATCATATCATCGGCCATGAACTGAGAATAGGTGTGCAGATAGCGCTTATCAATCCATGAGTAGCCGGGCTGCATCATCAGTGCCCAGCGGCCGGAGCTGATTTTCTCAAAGCTCTCATCATCCATGAACTCCGCATGCTCTATACGGTGGAAGGTCTGGGAATCGCAGCCCTCCAGAGCCTGCACCAGCCGGCTTATCGCCACATCGCCGATGGCATGGGAGGCAATCTGCCAGCCCTTTGCATCGGCCTCGCGGCAGAGGGCATCAATGTCCTCCTGACTGTAGTAACAGTCGGCAAGTTCGCCGGTATCTTTATAAGGCAGGGAGAAGGCCGCACTGTGGGAGCCGCAGGAACCGTCCAGCTCCCAGTCGCCACAGCCGCCAACTCTGGGATGGGCCATGTACTTTGTAAAGGGCTCAACACGCTTCAGCTCACGATACTGCAGATAAGCCCGCACATCAATGTCAAAATATCGGGCAAGCTTCAGGATAAGGGCAGTGCTCGCATCCTTGGGAGAATCACCCTGACCTTCCAGCGCGCCGGTCATACAGATGCCGTAGCGGGCGCAGGTGTTCTGGTAATTGGCGATACCCTTTGCAAGCTTTTTAAGGCTCATCATGGAGCTTACCTTGTCCATGATACGGCCCTGAGCCCGCTCATTCTCCTCTCCGCTAAGTACGCCGCTGCCATTTTCATCAAGGCCGCAGAGCCTGAGCATAGCGGTAGAAAGAGCGGTACTGTGGCCGTCGATATTATAGACCACAACAGGTCTTCCTCCGCCCCAATCGTCCAGCTCGTGCCGATTGGGCAGACGCTGTTCTTCAAGCGCGGTGAGAATGTAGTTGTTGCAGGCAATCACCGCATCCTTGGGCTGCTTGTCTGCATAGTTACGCAGACGCTCGCCGATTCCGGCAAGGTTTTTCGGCTCCACACCATCGGCGGTGATTTCACATATATTAAAGCCCATAGCCATCACAGCAATGCTCAAAAGCATGTGGGTGTGGCCATCAATAAGGCAGGGGTAGACATGCAGCCCCTTGAGATCAATCTCCTCAAACTTACCCTCAGGGCGTTCATTGAAGGTGCCGACTATGCGGCCCTTGTCCTCCAGCAGATAGGAGAAACGGTCTGCCTCACTTATGCCGGAGTGAAAAACTGCGTTTTTATAAAGCCTCATCAATAGCTCACCACGCTTCCCACTGCCATCATAATGTAGGCAATGATAATAAGTATCTCAAGGGCTGCACCGCCCTTGACAAGGCTTTCACCGGGCACTTCCCTTCTTGCGTTGCGGTAGGCCGGAACCACCATCACCGCAACCACAATGGCGATGAGGCCGCCGCCAAGACGCAAAAGCTCCATAAAATCACCCAGCTCAAAGAGCACCAGAATCATGGAAGGCAGGGTTGCAATAAGCCAGCAGAGCCGGGAGGAGAGCTTTGTCATCTCCTCGATTATGCCGCTAAGGGCAAGGGAGAGAGACCAGTAAGTAGTGAGCATGGCAAGGAGGGTAAAAACGCTGCCCACAAGCTGGGCCCATAGGCCGATACCCTCGCTCCAGCCCACGATGGCAACCTCCGTAATGCTGCCGGAGGCCCAAAGGGCGCAGAAGCTGATGACCAGAATGAGCATGAAGTTCACACCAAGGCCAAGGAACACAGCCTTCTTGATTTTCTTTTTGTCCTTATTCAGGCCTTCCACTGCCTGGGGCACGGAGAAAAAGGCAGACATGGCAAACATGGCAAGGCCATAATAGGCAAGTATCTGGTTTACACTTCCGGTTTTAAGATTGATGGCATTGTGGGGCGCAAAGGCAGAAGCTGCCGCGAGAACCGCAATGAGAGCAATGATGGCGCTGACAGCGTATTTTTCGGAAATGCCAACAACCTTCAGGCCAAAAAACACCACGGAAGCGGCAAAGGCATAGAACACAAGCTTTGCTGCAAGGCCGCTCATGGGAATAAGGCCCACAATTATGGCCTCAGCGGCTGAAATGTAGGTGGCAAGATTGGTGCATAGAATAAGGGCCATCAGCACAAAGAAGCTGACACTCAGCACCTTTTTAAGCTTGCCGCGAAACAGGAATCGTGAAAAGCAGGAAATTATCTGTGCGCCCTCATCATTCTTGCATACAGCCTCCGCAATCATAAGATGCAGCACATAGCTTGCAAGAAAGGCCACAATAAGAATCACAACAGAGGCAGGAAAGCCCACGATGTTTGCAACATAGGGCATACTCAGAACACCGGCGCCGATGCCATATCCGGTAATGATGCAGGCAGCCTCCCAGGTGGTAAGTTCTTTTTTCATTTTTTTCTCCTAATATTCAAGCCCTGCGTCAAAGCGCAGGGCTTGCCATATTTTAGTTTTTTCAGGCTTTGGACTCGCAGTAGATGCAGCGATAGAGGCCCTTCTTTTCGTCCACCAGTTTGAACACATGAGGCAGCTCCTGCTCAATGGTGGTGATGCAGCGGGGATTGCGGCAGAAGATAACATTGGTCAGCTGAGTAGCCAGCTTGATGCGGCGCTTCTCAACACTCTGGCCCTCGCGGATGATGTTGACAGTGCAGGCAGGGGCAAGATAGCCGATAACGTCCCAGTTAAGCTCAATATCCTCATCTATCTTGATAATGTCCTTGCGGCCCAGCTTTTCACTGTAAACATTGGTGAGAATGGCAACGGAGCAGCCCAGCTTCTCCATATGCAGATGATGATATATCTCAAGGGCTTTTCCCGCAGGAATATGGTCAATTACCACACCGTTTCGGATAGAATCAATTGTCATTTCTTTGCCTCCTCCAGAAGTTTCAGGATAAGGGCCATGCGGATGAACTTACCGTTGAGTGCCTGGCTAAAGTAGCAGGCACGGGGATCAGAGTCTATGGAGGTGGCGATCTCGTTTACTCTGGGCAGGGGGTGGAGAATGGAAAGAGTCTGCTTGGCGTTGGTGAGCTTATCCGGTGTGAGGATATAGCTGTTCTTCAGACGGAGATATTCTTCCTCGCTGAAGAAGCGCTCACGCTGAACTCTGGTCATGTACAGCACATCCAGCTCAGGCATGGCGGCCTCAAGGTCGCGGGTCTCAACATAGTCCAGGTCCTTCTCCGCCATCATGTCGCGCATATAGCTGGGCAGGCGCAGCTCCTCAGGGGAGATGAGCACAAACTTTATACCGCTGTAGCGGCTCATGGCATCGATAAGGGAGTGGACAGTACGGCCAAACTTCAGGTCGCCGCAGAGGCCGATGGTGAGATTATCCAGTCTGCCCTTCTCACGGTGGATGGTGAGCAGGTCGGTAAGAGTCTGGGTGGGGTGGTTGTGACCACCGTCACCGGCGTTGATGATGGGAACATCGCTCTTCATGGCGGCAACCATGGGTGCGCCCTCCTTGAAGTGGCGCATGGCGATAATATCTGCATAGCAGCTGACAACCTTCACAGTGTCAGACACACTCTCACCCTTGGAGGAGGAGCTGTTGCCCGCATCGGAAAAGCCGATGACATGGCCACCCAGCTCGTACATGGCGGCCTCAAAGCTGAGGCGGGTACGGGTGGAGGGCTCAAAAAACAGAGTTGCCAGCTTCTTGCCCTCGCACTTGTGGGCATATTCCTGGGGCTTGTCCATAATGTCGCAGGCGACGGCAATCATCTCGTCAATCTCTGCGGGGCTAAGATCGAAAATATCTATAAGGTGTCTCATGCCTTTGCTCCGTTCACGGCGAGATAATTCTTTATCCGCTCAACGTTCTCGCGGTTGGCCTCATTCTCTTCCAGATACTCGATAATATCGTATACATCCACAACGGAGTATACGTTCATGCCGAACTCATCAGCCACTTCCTGCATGGCGGACTTATCGGTCTTGCCCTTTTCCTTGCGGTCAACCATAACAAACACGGAGGAAACCTTCACATCCTCAAGGTGGGAGAGAATCTCCATGCTCTCGCGGATGGCGGTGCCGGCAGTGATAACGTCCTCAACGATGACGACTTCTTCGCCTGCCTTGGGAACGTAGCCAACGAACACGCCGCCTTCGCCGTGGTCCTTGATCTCCTTGCGGTTGAAGAAGAAAGGTACATCCAGACCTTCACGGCTAAGAGCAACAGCAGCGGAGACTGCGATGGAAATGCCCTTATAGGCAGGACCGTAGAGAACAGTACGGCGATTGCCTACCTTCTCAAGATAAGCCTTGGCATAGAACTCACCCAGCTTTGCAATCTGGTCGCCGGTCTTGATATCACCGGCATTGATGAAATAAGGGATCTTGCGGCCGCTCTTAGCGGTGAAGTCACCAAACTTCAGAACGCCTGCGCCCTCAAGAAACTGAATAAACTCTCTCTTGTAAGCTTCCATTTTCAATCTCCTTTTCTAAAAAATCAATCGCAGAATTCTGCAACGCAGCGGCGGTATGCTGCAACAGGGTCGGCAGCACCGGTGATTGGGCGGCCAACAACGATATAGTCAGAACCAATTTCCTTTGCTGCGGCGGGGGTCATGACGCGCTTCTGGTCGCCCACATCACCATCGGCAAAGCGGACACCGGGGGTAACGGTGAGGAAGTTTCTGCCGCATCGCTCGTGTACCTTGCCTGCCTCCAGGGGAGAGCAAACAATACCGTCCATGCCGGCATTTGCGGCGGTAGCGGCGTAGTGCATAACAACCTCATCAATGGGAGCATGGATCATAATATCCCGCTCCATGGCCTCCTGATCGGTGGAGGTCAGCTGGGTGACGGCGATGAGCAGAGGGCGAGTGCCGTCAGGACGGGTCAGACCCTCAAGAGCTGCCTGCATCATGGCAGTGGTGCCGGCGGCGTGGAGATTTGTAATGTCCACATCCAGATTGCTCAGAACGCTCATAGCCTTCTTGACAGTGTTGGGAATATCGTGGAGCTTCAGATCCAGAAAGATCTTGTGGCCTCTGGCCTTGATCTCACGGACAATCTGGGGGCCTTCGGCATAAAACAGCTCCATACCGATTTTAACAAAGGGCTTTTCCTCAGTGAACTTGTCCAGGAAACTGAAAACCTGCTCTGCACTGCTGAAATCGCAGGCGACTATTACATCTTTACCCATTATCTAAGTCCTCCAATTATATCTTTAAGTGAAGCAATATTGTACTTTTCCATAACTTTGGGCAGATCATTCACAATGTCTCTGCACACATAGGGATTAACCAGATTGGCAGCGCCCACCTGAACGGCGGTGGCACCGGCCAGCATCATCTCAATTACGTTCTCAGCAGAGCTTACGCCGCCAATACCCATAACAGGGATCTTAACAGCATTGCTGACCTGATAGACCATACGCACAGCCACCGGGAAAACTGCCGGGCCGGAGAAGCCGCCCATGGTGTTGGCAACAACCGGCTTGCGGGTCTTAAGGTCAATACGCATACCAAGCATGGTATTGATAAGGCTGATACCGTCTGCCCCGGCCTCTTCACAGGCCTTGGCGATGGAGACGATGTCGGTTACATTGGGGGTGAGCTTTATGAACACAGGCTTTGTGGTGACGGCCTTGACAGCCCTTGTCACCTCAGCTGCTGATTCAGGCATAGTGCCGAAGCTCATACCGCCGCCATGGACATTGGGGCAGCTGACATTGACCTCAAGCCAGCCCACCTGAGGGCATTTATCCAGCTTTTCACAGCTGTAAACATAGTCATCCACGCTGAAACCGCTGACATTGGCGATCACAGGCTTGTGGAAAACTTTCTCAAGCTTGGGCAGTTCATCACTAATAACCGCGTCAACACCGGGGTTCTGAAGCCCCACAGCGTTTATAAGGCCGGAAGTGCACTCGGCGATTCTGGGTGTGGGATTACCGAAGCGGGGATCGCGGGTGGTTCCCTTGAAAGAGAAAGTGCCCAGCATGTTGATATCATAAAGCTCGGCAAATTCATAGCCGTAGCCAAAGGTGCCGCTGGAGGGGATGACAGGATTATCCAGCTCAATGCCGCAGAGATTTACTTTCATGTCGGCCATATGATTTCCTCCTTCATAAGCACGGGGCCATCCTTGCAGATGCGCTTGGTGCCGTAGAGAGTCTCGCAGGAGCAGCCCATGCAGGCGCCAAAGCCGCAGCCCATGCGTGCTTCAAAGCTGCACTGACCGGAAGTCTTGCTCAGGTCACAGATAGCTTTGAACATGGCCTCGGGGCCGCAGGTGTAAAAATGGCTGTAGTCAAGGCCTTCCATCACATCGGTGACAAAGCCTTTTTCACCATAGGAGCCGTCAGCGGTGCAGACAGTCACATCCGCACCCAGAGCCTTGAACTCATGCTCGTATATAACTTCGCTCTTGGTATTGAAGCCCAGAATTACAGTGGGCTTCTTTCCCATAGAGATAAGCTCTTTGGCAAGGATATACATGGGAGTAAAGCCCATGCCGCCGCCGATGAGCAGAGGCCTGTCCCCAGCAAGGCTCTTGTCAAAGCCGTTGCCAAGGCCGGTGAGCAGGTCGAGAGTGCCGCTCTGCATGGCGGCAAGCTTCTCTGTGCCATGGCCCTTTATCTGGTAGCAGACGGTGAGCACATCCACATCCACATCACAGACAGAGAGGGGGCGGCGCAGAAACTGGCCCTCCACCTTTATATTTACAAACTGGCCCGCTCTTTCAATGGCGGAGCAGTCCCCTCTCAGGCGCAGACGCATCACGTCCGCGCGCAGAGGGCTGTTTTCGATTATTTCAAAGAATACCTGTTTCATCATGCGTCAATGGTGGAGATTCGCAGGGTGGTTTCTTCCAGAACATCCAGCAGGACCTTGACCGTGTCAAGGGCGGTGAAGACGCTGACATTGTTCTCGGTAGCTATGGTACGCAGCTTGTAGCCGTCCTTGGTGGTACCGGCAGCGGAGACAGACTGGGTGTTGATAACGTAGGCAATATGTCCCTGACGCAGGGCGGTGGCAATTTCCTCGCTGCCCTCGCTGAACTTGCCGTGGGCGTGGGTACGGATGCCGTTCTCCTTGAGGAACTTTGCAGTGCCGGAGGTAGCCTCAATGTTGAAGCCCAGGTTGTAGAAGCGGCGCACCAGAGGCAGAGCCTCTTCCTTGTCTTCATCGGCGATGGTGACAAAGATGGTGCCGTAGTTCTGCATATGGGTACCGGAGGCCTGCAGAGCCTTATAGAGGGCGCGGTTGAGCTTGTCATCATAGCCGATAGCCTCACCGGTGGACTTCATTTCGGGAGAGAGGTAAGCGTCCAGACCGCGGAGCTTATTGAAGGAGAAAACGGGAACCTTGACATACCAGCGCTTCTTTTCCTCAGGATAGATGTCGAAGATGCCCTGCTCCTTCAGACTCTTGCCCATGATGACCTCGGTGGCGATGTCTGCCAGGGAGTAGCCGGTGGCCTTGGAGAGGAAGGGTACGGTACGGGAAGAGCGGGGATTGACCTCGATGATATAGACCTTGTCGTCCTTGTCAACGATGAACTGGATATTGTACAGGCCCTTGATGCCGATGCCCAGACCCAGTTTCTTTGCGTACTGGAGGATGGTGCCCTTGACCTTGTTGGAAATGGAGAAGCTGGGATAGACGGAGATAGAGTCGCCGGAGTGGATGCCGGTACGCTCAACCAGTTCCATGATTCCGGGCACGAAAACGTCGCGGCCGTCGCAGATTGCGTCAACCTCAACTTCCTTGCCGCTGACATACTTATCAACCAGAACAGGCTTGTCCTCGTCGATTTCAACGGCGGTACGCAGGTAATGGCGCAGCTGCTCCTCGGAGGAGACGATCTGCATGGCTCTGCCGCCCAGAACGAAGCTGGGACGCACCAGCACGGGATAACCGATCATCTCGGCTGCTGCAACGCCGTCCTCAATATTGGTGACAGCGCGGCCCTGGGGCTGAGGAATGTTCAGCTCTTCAAGAATTTTCTCAAAGCTGTCGCGGTTTTCTGCACGCTCGATAGCGGCGCAGTCGGTGCCGACAATGTTCACGCCGCGATCTTCCAGGGGCTGAGCAAGGTTGATAGCGGTCTGACCACCCAGAGATGCGATAGTGCCTTCGGGTTTTTCAAAGTGCATGATGTTCATAACATCTTCTGCAGTAAGAGGCTCAAAGTAGAGCTTATCGGCAGTGGTGTAGTCGGTGGAAACAGTCTCGGGGTTATTGTTGATAATGATTGCCTCGTAGCCGGACTTTTTGATAGTCTGTACGGCATGAACAGTGGAGTAGTCAAACTCAACGCCCTGACCGATGCGGATGGGGCCTGCACCCAGAACAACCAGCTTATTCTTGTCGGTGATAATGGACTGGTTCTCGCCGGTGTAAGAGGAGTAGAAATAGGGAATGTATGCATTGGTATGGCAGGTATCCACCATTCTGTATACGGGGAAGTAATTGAAGTAGCAGCGCAGCTTGTAAATCTCCATCTCGCTCTTGTTCCAGAGCTTGGCAATGTACTTGTCGCTGAAGCCCATCTTCTTGGCCTCAAGAAGAGTATCAGGATTGCCGGGATTTGCAGAGAGCTTCTGCTCCATCTCAACTATTTTCTTTATAGATTCGATGAAGTAGGGAGTGATCTTGGTAATATCGTTGATAACTTCGATGCTCTCGCCGCGGCGGAGAAGCTCAGCCACTGCAAAGATGATATCATCACGGGTGTCGGCGATATAAGTGCGAAGCTCCTCATCGGTATAAGCATCAAACTTTGCCATATGGAAGTGGCACACGCCGGTCTCCAGAGAACGGACAGACTTGAGCAGGCACTCTTCAAGGTTGGAGCCGATGCCCATAACCTCGCCGGTGGCCTTCATCTGGGTGCCCAGACGGTTGTTTGCGGTGGCAAACTTATCAAAGGGGAAGCGGGGCATCTTGGCTACGATATAGTCAAGGCGAGGCTCGAAGGCTGCGGTGGTGTTGGCAATAGTAATGTCCTCAAGGGCCATGCCTACAGCAATCTTTGCGGTAACTCTTGCGATGGGATAGCCGGAGGCCTTGGAGGCAAGAGCGGAGGAACGGGAGACGCGGGGATTGACCTCGATGAGGTAATATTCAGAAGAATGGGGGTTGAGGGCAAACTGGACGTTGCAGCCGCCTTCAATCTTCAGCTCGCGGATGATCTTGATGGCAGAATCGTTGAGCATCTTAAGGTCGTGGTCATTGAGAGTAAGGATGGGAGCCACAACCATGGAGTCACCGGTATGGACACCGACAGGGTCGATATTCTCCATGCCGCAGATGGTAATGGCATGGTCCTGAGAGTCACGCATGACCTCAAATTCGATTTCCTTATAGCCCTTGACACTCTTTTCAATAAGCACCTGATGTACAGGAGAGAGCTTGAAGGCGTTGAGACCGATTTCATAGAGCTCTTCTTCGTTGTTGGCAAAGCCGCCGCCGGTGCCGCCCAGGGTGAAGGCAGGGCGCAGAACAACAGGATAGCCGATATGTTCGGCTGCTGCCTTGGCCTCTTCGATGGAGTAGGTAATCTCGGAGGGGATAACAGGCTCACCGATGGATTCGCACAGCTCCTTGAAAAGCTCACGGTCCTCAGCGCGCTCAATGCTCTCGCTGCGGGTGCCCAGCAGCTCAACGCGGCACTCCTTCAGAACGCCCTTCTTCTCCAGCTGCATGGCAAGGTTCAGACCGGTCTGACCGCCCAGGCCGGGAATAATTGCATCAGGACGCTCATAGCGGAGGATCTTGGCGATATATTCAAGGGTCAGAGGCTCCATATAAACCTTGTCCGCAATGGAGGTATCGGTCATGATGGTAGCAGGATTGGAGTTGCAGAGCACAACCTCATAGCCCTCTTCTTTCAGCGCAAGGCAGGCCTGGGTGCCGGCATAGTCAAACTCCGCAGCCTGGCCGATGACGATGGGGCCGGAGCCGATGATGAGTATTTTCTTTATATCAGTTCTCTTTGCCATGGTTTTTCTCCTTTTTACTCAATCCAATTATCAAACAGTCTTATACACAGTTTTGCCGCCGCAGACGGTCATCAGGCATTTGCCGTAGACCTCCATGCCGGTAAAGGGGGTGGCACGGCCCATAGAGGCGAAGTCTGCCGGGTCAACCTTGTAGCAGGCATCCAGATCCCAGACGGAATAATCCTCTGAAAGCTCTATACCAAAGCGCTCCCTGGGATTTTTGACCATCAGCTCCATGAGCCTTTCCATGCTCATAATGCCGGTCTTTACAAAGTGGGTATACATCACAGGGAAAGCAGTCTCCAGGCCGACAACACCCATAGCACTCTTTTCAAGGCCGCGGTCCTTCTCGTTTGCGGCGTGGGGAGCATGGTCGGTGGCTACCATATCGATGGTACCATCCAGAATGCCCTGCACCAGCGCTTCCCTGTCACTCTTATCTCTCAGAGGGGGATTCATCTTGAATCTGCCGTCTTCCTGCAGGCAGCTGTCGTCCAGCACCAGATAGTGGGGGCCAGTCTCACAAGTCACGTCAAGGCCCTCGGCCTTGGCCTTGCGTATCAGCTCCACGCTCTCCTTGGTGGAGATATGACAGACATGGTAAGCACATCCGGTCTCGCGCACAAGCTCAATATCACGGGCTATCTGGGCCCACTCGCTCTCGCTGCAGATGCCGCGGTGACCATGGGCCTTTGCGTAGTCACCATCGTGAATATATCCGCCGCGAAGCAGCTCATTGACTTCACAATGGGCAACTATCATCTTGCCAAGGCGCTTTGCTTCCAGCATGGCCTGACGCATCATCTCATCGGACTGTACGCCCCGGCCATCGTCTGAAAATCCAATCGCATGCTCAGCCATGGCCGCCATGTCAGAGAGTTTTTCACCCCGCTCTGCAACAGTGATGGAGGCGTAGGGGTATACATTGATGCAGGCGCCTTCGTTAATTCTGTCCAGCTGGAGCTGCAGATTCTCCATACAGTCAGGAATGGGGTTTAAGTTGGGCATAGTGCAGACTGCGGTATATCCGCCGCGGGCAGCTGCGGCACTGCCAGTCTCCATGGTTTCTTTAAAAGAAAAACCCGGCTCACGAAAGTGTACATGCACATCGCAAAAACCGGGTAAAACTGTAAAATTGGAAACAGAAATGCCTTCAGCGCGCAGACGGGTAAGAACCTCCTGCGCCATGTCAGATGAATTGTCGAAAATTTTCAGTTCCATCCAAATGACCTCGTTTCATGTTTATCTTAGGGATAATAACACAAACGAAAAACGATGTCAAGAAGCTGCAAAGAATACAATTTCTGCCATTTCAGTTGTCACAAAGGCTCAATATCTTGTCTGCTGCGCCTTTTGCGCCGCTGCAGGCATGAAAGCCGGCAGAAATTATTTTGGCATTTTTCTTATAGCTTTCGTCCGAAAGCAATTTTTCCACTGCGCTGCAAATAGTCTCGGGCTCTGTGCTACCAAGCCTGATGCCGGCACCAAGTTCCTCCGTTCGGGCGGCCACAGCCTCCTGCTCCTTGGTCTGGGGCAGCAGCACAAGAGGGACGGAAAAATACAGACTCTCGCTGACTGAGTTCATCCCACAATGGGATATAAATGCATCTGCCTTTTTAAGCACCGCAATCTGGTCCACTCTTGGGTATATCTCCACATTATCCGGCAGTGTGCCCAGAGATTGAATGTCCGCAGTCTCACCGGCGGATATGACTATCTGCCAGCCAGTATCCCTGAAGGCTTCAATGCAGCTGCTGTACAAGGGCAGCATGTCATTATTCACGGTGCCCATGGAGATATACACAAGCTTGTCCCGCTTCTTTTCAAACTCTGACTCCGCAGGCCGGATTGAGGGGCCCACAAAGGCATATTTATCAGAAAAAGTTTCACTGCAGGGCTGAAACTCGGGAGAAGTATAGACAATAGTATGAGTATTATTATCGTTACTGATAATATCCAGCACATTTTTCACGGGATAGCCCTTGGCCTGCAGGCGTTTTACATCCCGGTTTATCTTCGGCATGGAAAAGAGCATTTTGACAAGTTCCTTCCCGCTCTGCTTCATAATCTTTGCTGATTCCTTATTGAAGGCAAAGGTGGTGGTGCTGGACACAAATGGTATGCCCAGCTTCATGGCGGCAGCCTTACCCCATACAGCCATGGAATCGGCCACAATGCAGTCGGGTTTTATCTGCTCCATATGGCGGCAGACCGTCTCATCCAGGGCAAGGGTGGTATCCACCAGCAGCTTTGTGGAGAAAGCCAGATCACTGCCCACCCGGGCGGCGTCTTTCGGGTCAATTTTCTGCTCGGCATCAAAATCATCGCATGGAATGAACCTTGCTCCGACAGTCTCTATCTTGTTTCTGAAAGGCTCATATGAATAATACCAGAGCTCATGGCCCCGCTCCACAAGCTCACGCACGACGCCAAGTGTAGGGTTCGTGTGGCCATGGGCCGGGATGCAGAAAAATACTATTTTGCTCATGTCTCGCCTCCGAACAAGCCCTCTGCATTGAGTATGCTTGATAAAGCCTCCTGCTGCTTCTCCGCCGGCAGAATTGCTATGCCCCGCTCTATGTCACCCAGCACAAGAATCTCCATACCGGGCTTAAGACCAAAGACCTCACGTGCCTCCTTGGGTATTACAAACTGGCCCTTCTCCCCTATTTTTACCATCCAGGCATATTTTCCGTTGGGTATATCCATAAGCGCCTCCAAGTTGTATGATTAGTATGATTAATCATACTTCTATTTTTTAAAAAAGTCAATGGCCCCAGGAAAAATGGGGCCATTAAAATTTATTCTGTTTCTATGCTCAGGCTGTAAGTTTCATCCACAGAAAGCTCCGGGCTTGAGACTATCACAAGTTCAAAGTCCAGTTCAGGGCTGAAGTTCATTATGGTTTCACCCTTGCTGTTCTGCACATCCACTCTCACTCCGGCGCTCTTTTCGCTGCTAAGCCTGCCAAAAACCAGGCCCTGGCTATAGTCGCTGAAGCTCTGGCTCATCATGGCAGAGCCGCTGCCGATAAAGCTGCCGCCGGTGATGCTGGCTGTTGTGTAGTAGTCCAATATAGAAGTGTCGCCATATGTAGGACCGCATACCACGGTGTTGCCGCCTGTTATCTCAATGCTGCCATTGGCGTCAAGGCCGTCACCGTAAGCGGTGATGTTAAGATTTCCGCCCCCAATAAGTATGCTGCCGCCGGAGTTCTGCTCCATGGCTCCGCCGAACATTCTGTCCCGACCGCCAAAGCCACTCTGATCCACGCCGCCTGCCGCATTGATA
This sequence comes from Oscillospiraceae bacterium, assembly GCA_017410425.1. GTDB lineage: Bacteria > Bacillota > Clostridia > Oscillospirales > Oscillospiraceae > Limivicinus. Next base: position 3,047 of record JAFQQV010000029.1, on the reverse strand, counting down.
CCGTCATCGCTGGCTTCAAGCTCAATATCTCCTCCAAAGATTGAGACATGCAGCGCCTCAATACCTTCATAGCTTTGGCTTATATTGATGCTGCCGCCGTTTATAACAAGCTGCTCCTCGGCATGAAAGGCATCATCGCCTGCTGCAATTTCAAAAGTACCGGCATTGATATTCATGTTAAGATCAGAATGAAAAGCGTCGTCCGCAGAATCAGCATTGAAGCTGCCGCCGTTTATTGTAAGCTCACCCTTAGCCTTGAAAGCCTTCATGCTGCTGCCATCGCCATTGAGCTGCTGATCCTGTACCGGCTCAAAAGCTCCAAATCCGCCTGCAGGCATTTCAGGCCGCTCAAAGCCTTCCATATCCCCTGGCATCATATTTCCGTGCCCCTTTGGCCTTTCTCCATCAGGCCTCTCGGGTAGAGTCATGTCCTCCAATTTCCTGTCATCCTGCTTTCCTTCGTCCATTTCAGCCCTGTCAGGGCGTATGCCTGCCGGCATAAACTGGCCCCACATACCGGAGCTTTTCTCCGCTGCATTTTCGTGGCCTCCGCCTGACACAATGCTGAAGCTGCCACCATCGATCTGCATGCTGGCGGAAGCGCTGATGCCGTCTCCTTCGGAGCTGAGTTCAAAGTCTCCGCCGCTGATATAGACAATGCCTGCGCTCTCGTCTTCGTCATTCTCTGCTTTGATGGCATCCTTGCCGGAAACAATTTCAAAGCTGCCGCCGGCGATACTTACATCGTCATTGGCATCCAGTCCATTCGACGCACAGTTTACATAATAGTTGCCATCAGTAATGCTGAGAGAATCCTTGCTCACCACGCCGTGCCCGGCAGGAGAGCTGATGCTGAGACTGCCGCTGCCCTTGAGGGTCACATCGTCCCTGGAATAAATCACAGCGTCAATGTTATTATCATCCAGCTGAATAAAAGCTCCGCCATTGGACAGCGTATTTTCGCTCCCTTCTGCAAGATTGATAAAAAGCTTATCCGCCTGCAAGACATATATCGCGGCGCAGTCTGCACTGTTTATCTCCACTCCATCCAGCACCAGCTCAATTTTGTCGCTTTTTTCCGCGTCAACTATCACCATGCCCTCGCTGAGCTTGCCGCGGAGAATATATGTGCCCTCGTCTGAAATCTTCAGCTGATTATCTTTATATTCCACAGCAGCTGATTCAAACTCAGCACTGCTGCCATTCAGCTTTATCTCCACAGCGTTTTCACTACTGAACCCGGTCTCAAAATCCCGCTCTGAGAAAAATTCTGAATTTTCAACAATGCTTGCTATGGGGCTGCTTTCCACCGTCATGGGGGATTCCGCCTGTTTTACCGGCGAAGCTTCTGCCGCGCAGGCTGTTATCTGGATGGACAAAGCCAGAACCAATATTAAAGGCAATGTTTTCTTCATTATGTCACGCTCCATTCGTGTCTGGAAGTATTATAATAAAATTTAACACTCAAAATCTAAATTAAACTTAAACAATCTGCGCATTGACTGTTAATTCAAATAATATTAAAATATCCCCCAGTGTTAAGGAGGTACTGTTTTGTCCGTTTTTACTTCTTTTGATGTTTTGCTGCCCAAGGCAGAGTATATAGAAAAATGGCCTGTTGTGGCCTGCGACCAGTTTACTTCCCAGCCTGAGTACTGGCAGAAGCTTGATGAGGCGGTCGGCAGCCTTCCTTCTGCTCTTCGCTGCATTCTCCCTGAGGTGGAGCTTAAAAGCTGCAGTGAGGACAGATATGAGCTGATCCGCAGCAATATGCGTCAGTATCTGGAGTCTGGGATCTTCAACACATATAAAAACACTTTCATATATGTTGAGCGCAGTCTGCTGGACGGTTCTGTCCGCCCCGGAATCGTGGGTGTAATCGACCTTGAAGAATATGACTATAACGCTGGCGCCATCTCCGCTATCCGCGCCACAGAAAAAACAGTGGTGGAACGCATCCCACCCCGGATGAAGGTTCGCCGCGGTGCTCCCATTGAGCTTAGCCATGTGCTGCTGCTCTGCGATGATGAGCAGCGCAGCATTATTGAGCCTCTTGCCGATAAAAAGGCAAAGCTGCAGCCTGTCTATGATCTGGAGCTTATGCAGGGCGGCGGCCATATCCGCGCCTGGCTTGTGGAGGGAGAGAATGCTGCCGCATTGCAGGAGAGCATTGACAACTACTGCGATAGAAAGCGGGCAGAGTTCGGCACCCTTGCCCCTATGTTATTTGCCGTTGGCGACGGCAACCACTCCCTTGCAACTGCAAAAGCCTGCTATGAGGAGCTGAAAAGCAATGGCGCGGATGAAGATCCTCTGGCCAGAGCCCGCTATGCCATGGTGGAGCTGGAAAATATCATGGACGATTCCCAGAAGTTTGAGCCCATACACCGTATTATCACGAACTGCAAGGCCATGTCTCTGCTTACATACCTTGGCGAGAGCTGCTGTGCCGAGAACGGTTATCCCATAAGGTGGATCTCCGGCGGCAATGAGGGCATTATGTATCTGGATAAATCTAAGGGTGTGCTGCCTATTGGCATACTGCAGAGCGCGCTGGATGAGTATCTGAAAAATAATTACGGTGAAATAGACTATATCCACGGCGAAGATACTCTGCGCGAGCTTTCCGCCAAGCCCGGCTCCATTGGCTTTGTGCTGGAGTCAGTGCCCAAGGATGATTTTTTCCGCGGTATTGCCAGCGACGGTGTTCTGCCCCGCAAGACCTTCTCCATGGGTGAGGCACAGGAAAAACGATACTATATCGAAGCAAGAGAAATCTGATAAAAAAAGAGGAAGTCGTTAGGAGCCACCGCACAAGAAAACATGTGGTTTTGCCTTTGCCTATCCGGCTAAAATACACACAAAAAATTTCCCCCATACATATCCAGTATGAGGGAAATTTTTTATGCGATTTTATCTCGAATATCCTTTGGCAAAACTGCTATGCACCTGAAAAGCCGTATTTTGCGGCAGATGCGCGGCACAGACGCGCAGGAATACTTGTGTGTATTTCAAGCGGCTGTAACAATGCAGATGCCCAAAATACG
>JAFQQV010000004.1 GCA_017410425.1 Oscillospiraceae bacterium | reverse complement strand
CTCCAGCTACTACGAGGCCGCCGACATTGACGGCGCCAGCTACTGGCAGAAGCTTTTCAAGATAACCATTCCTCTGGTCAAGCCCAGCCTGACCGTGGCCACCGTGCTGAATATCATCTACGTTTTCAACTCCTTCCCCATTATATGGACCATGACCAAGGGCGACCCTGCCAACCGTACCGACACCATCGTTACATACCTTTACAAGCTGGCCTTCCTCAACAGTAAGCAGGGTCAGGCCGCGGCGGTCTCCGTCATCGGCTTCCTTATTCTGCTGGCCTGTGCCAGTGTCTACATGGTATCCACTCTGAAGAAAGGAGATGAATGATAATGGCTGACAATCTTACCATCAACTGGAAAAAGCTCCTTGCCCGCATTCTTCTCTACTTCTCCGTGGCTGTCATCTGCGTCATCATCCTCTATCCTTACTTCGTTATGATGGTCACATCTCTGAAGACCCGTGGCGAGATATTTGACCCCAACGGCACCATCATGCCTGTGGTCCCCATCTGGTCCAACTTTGTTGACATCTGGTCTATGGCTCCCATGGGCAAATATCTGGGCAACTCCATTATTGTCGCAGGCGGCTCCACCCTTATCGCTATGATCTGCGGCATCCCCGCCGCCTACGCCCTTGCCCGTATGAAGTTCAAGGGCCAGACCGCTTTTCTGGGCTTCATCATCGTCTCCCAGATGTTTGCCCCTGTGGTTTTGCTCATCGGTATCTACAAGGTCATCAAGTTCCTGCACCTGACCAACACCCTGCTGGGCCTTATTTTCATAAACGCCGCCTTCAACCAGGCCTTCACCGTCTGGCTTCTCCGCGGTACCTTCATGAGCATCTCCGCCGAGATGGAGCAGGCCGCCACCATCGACGGCTGCAACCGTATTCAGGCCATGTTCAAGGTGCTGCTGCCTGTGGCCGCCCCCGGCATCGTCACCACCCTGATCTTCATCTTCATCAACGCATGGAACGAGTTCACCGTGGCACTCTGCCTTATCTCCACCGACACACTCAAGCCCATGACCGTGGGTATCAACATCTTCAACGGCTACAATATGATCGAGTGGCAGTACCTCTTTGCCTCCTCCATCGTTGCCATCATCCCCGTTGTCATTCTCTTCATGTCCATTGAAAAGAATCTCACCTCCGGTCTCACCGCCGGCGGCGTCAAGGGCTGATACATACTCAAAGATACGCAAAAAGGACGCAGCAGAAAGCTGCGTCCTTTATTTTTTGGCATGCCTCCGGAATTATTAATGACAGCCATGGAAAAAAGCCGCATAGATTTAACATCTCAAGTCTTGCCCTTTTCAAAGAAAAATGGTAAGCTATTAAAAAACACAAATAAACTTAAAGGAGCGTGGACATTATGGTCAAGCTTATCATGGGTCTGAAAGGCTCAGGAAAGACCAAGAAGCTGGTGGATCTGGTACGGGAGACCGTAGAACAGGGCAAAGGCGATGTGGTCGTCATTGAGAAGGAGCGCAAGCTCACCTATGACATTCCTTATCAGGCTCGTCTTATCGATGCCGGTGCTTATGATATCGGCACCTATGAATTCCTGAAGGGTCTTATCTGCGGCATCCACGCAGGTAACTATGACATTGAGCATTTCTTTATAGATAACTTCTACAAGCTGGTGGGCGACAAGTCCGATGAAGCTCTGGAAAGCTTCCTTGAATGGCTTGACAAGTTCTCCGAAAACGAGAAGATAGAGTTCATCATAAGCATCTCTGCCGACGCTGAAACCGTAGGCGAGAATGTAAAGAAGTATATAGTATAAATATAATTCAAAGCGTCCTGCCTCATGGCAGGACGCTTTTTGCGTATAGATAGAGTCAAATAAAGGTCTTGGCTCCCCTTTCAAGGGGCGCGACGCGTCAAGCAAATGTGCCGGGGGCACATTTGTAGCCAAAGCGGGGAGCAAGCTGCGCTTGCGACCTGGGCCGTAGGCTGTCAGCGAAGCTGACTGAGAGGTCAAAACATTCCCTGTTTGGGCAGATTTACTCCAGCTCCTTATACATGGCGGGGGCATCGGCCTTGCTGGCCACCTCGTTTACCGCCACCACCTCCACCTTCAGGGTATGCTGGCCAAAGGCGATCTCTATAACATCGCCCACCTTCACCTGATAGCTGGCCTTGACCTGGCGGCCGTTTACGCTGACGCGCTGACCGTCACAGGCGTCGTTGGCCACGGTGCGGCGCTTTATAAGGCGGGAAACTTTCAGATATTTATCAAGTCTCATATACTTCTCCTGAAAACCGAATATGCCGGAAAAATAAATAAAATAGCCCCGTGTTTATCACAGGGCTATTTTATCATGAAGGTCAATTACTTTGCAACTGCATCCTTGAGAGCCTTGCCGACCTTGAAGGAGGCAACGCGGCTTGCGGGGATCTGAATCTCTTCCTTGGTCTTGGGGTTGCGGCCAACGCGGGCTGCGCGCTCCTTGACGTCGAAAGTGCCGAAGCCAACCAGCTGGACCTTATCGCCTGCAACGAGAGCTGCAGTGACTGCCTCGAAAACTGCGCTGACGGCCTTTTCGCTGTCCTTCTTGGACAGACCGGATTTCTCTGCAACAGCAGCGATGAGTTCGGTTTTATTCATTCTATATTCCTCCTAAATGCTTGTGGCAAATGCCACGATATGATGAGTCTGCCCGAAATGTGTGCAGAATACTCATTTTCTCGGTGACTACGCGCTTTTTAAGCGCATAGCAAAAAGAATCTACCACAAAATTTCTTCAATATCAAGAGTTAATTCGCGGTTTTCGGGTGAATTGAGCAAAAAAATTCGGAATTTCGGCAAAATCAACGGATGTGGAGCAGCTTTCCAAGCTTTTTGCCGCCGGGGATAAGCTCCAGATCCTCCATTGTGATGGCCCGCATGGCGATAACGGACACCACATACACCACCACGGCGATCATCACGGAGATGACCATGCACAGTGCGGTGCGGCTCCAGCTGCCGATGCCGATGAAGCGGCCCGCCAGACCGTAGGAGGCCCAGGCGCAGG
>JAFQQV010000028.1 GCA_017410425.1 Oscillospiraceae bacterium | reverse complement strand
TCCATGCAGTTTTTCTTTCTGGGCTTGCCGTCAAAATCATCAAACTGCTGGCTCATTTCGCTGCATATGAGGGTGCCGAAGTGGGCCTTGATTTCCTCAATCATCTGGCCGAAAACGGGGTAAATCTCACCCTGCAGCTGCTTTACCCTCGCGCCCATTTCTTCCTTGGGGCCGAAGGGATTGCGGCGGCCCTTCACAAGGCCCAGGGCCAGCACAGCGCCGGTGATAGCGCCGCAGGTGTTCTTGGTGTGGCCCATGCCGCCGCCAAAGCCGGTGGCCATGCAGATTACCTCGTCGGGGACATTCGCTTCGTAAATGTCCATGAAAGTTCTCAGCACGCACTCAGCGCAGTTGAGCCCCTGCCTGAAATAGCCCCGGCCCAGCTCATCAGCCAGCGCCATCAGTTCCTCTGTGCTTTTATCCTTTGCGATTTCTTTTCTCATAATCTCCACCTCATGTTATATTGGATAATTTTCACTTACAATCTTAAGCTGCTCCTGCATGGCATTCACAACGCTCTGCGGCTCCAGTATCCTGGCCTTACCGGCAAAGCCGAATATCCATGCAAAAAACTGGGGACTCACCACCACGTCGGTGCGTACCGTGAAATGCTCCGGACCGTCAGGAATCAGCATCACATCCCGGCCCAGCCTGTCCAGCACCACGCCCACCATGTCGTTTTCAAAGCGGAGCTTTACCTGGGTTTCCTCGCCGGTGAACATACCAAAGGTCTTGCGGGCGTAGACCGCCATGTCCAGGGCTGCATAGCTGTCGCTGCCGTCCCGGGCTTCATCGGTGATGCCGATGTCTGCCATCTTGTCCACGCGAAAATGCTTAATCTTGCCGATTTCTGAGTCGTAGCCCACCAGATAATAGTTTTCATCGTCCCAGCTCAGGGCGTAGGGGCTGATAAGATACCAGGCCCCGTCTTTGCGGAAGCGGCGCTCCTTCTGTACATTGTATTCAAAATAGTGGAAGCGTATCTTCTTGTTCTCGGCGATGCCCCGGTGAATTTCGTCCACATTATAGTAGATAGACTCATTCATGGTTTTTATGCGGTTTTGCACATGGACCTGACGGTTGAGAAGCTTGGCCTCGTGAACGCTGGCAAGCTCGCCTATCTTCTTTATAAGGGACACGGTCTTTTTATGGGTGATGAACTTGGAGCACTGCACACTGTCTACCAGCAGCTTCAGCTCCGGCAGCTCAAAGTCCCGGGAGGATACATAGTAGCCGTTGGTTTTGCCGGTGCCGGTCTGCAGAATGTCCAGCCCGTATTCACGCAGGCACTCAATATCGTCATATATGCTTTTGCGCTCGGCAGATATACCATGGGAGTCCAGATGGGCGATCAGTTGTGCCACGCTGACAGGATGCTCCTCGTCAGAATTTTTCAGCAGATAGTCCATCACATAAAGTATTTTAAGCTTCTGGAAGGAAGAACGCGCCATAATTTCACGACCTTTCGGAAACATTATAATCCATTGAGCCCGGGATGTAAATGCTTTCTGCCCCTTTTATGGTACAGCAAAAGCCCATGAGATTTCTCATGGGCTTTGTAATATTACCACCATATAAAGGGCTCGGCCTTATCTTTGATAGCCTTGAGTATGCTTTCGCCTTCGGCGGCCCGGACACAGACATCGTACATGTCGGGGTTGTTGCCGAAAGTAAGAAGCTTTTCCATGCCGCAGACATGTCTCAGCTCCTCCAGCATCTTCTGTCTGTCGGCATCCTTGCTGAATATGCGCAGATAGCCCAGGCCGGGATGCTTCTGGAAGGAGTAGCGCATGATCTTATACTGGTCGTAGATGCCATGCACTCTGAGTGTTTCACAGGCCTCATCAAGCTTTTCCTCAGTGCCCATGCAGAAAATATACACGGGGTTCAGATTATCCGGGAAAGGCAGGTTGAGATAGTTGCGGTAGGGAGTGAGGCGCATGTCTTCATTGACTGCGCGCAGGTGCTCGGGAATGTGCTGGTGGAAGACAAGGACGCTGTTGTCGATAATGGCGCTCTGCAGCAGCCCCAGCTCCGGATCGTCCAGAACCTTCATTATACGCACAGCTTCGCCGTGGGTAAGCTCCTTTTTTGAAAGGTAGCGCTTTTCCTCGGGGTTGTACATCACCGCGCCGTCCAACAGAATTACCGGCATCTTGAAGCGTATGGTACCGGCTGCCTGCCAGAAGGAGGCGGAACTGTGCTGGGTGATGACGGAGAGTCTGACGCCGTCATCCAGCAGGCGGTTAAGCTCAACCTTGCTGTACTCCGGCAGAATGGAGCTTTCCGAATGAAGCACATCGTCCAGCGCGGCCACAAAGAGCGTGTCTTTTACCTTTCTGCGGGGGACATGAATCTCATTTACTGCCATGCCGATGCCGATACCGCAGAGGGTTTCAAAAAGACGCTGGAACACGTAGCCGAAGGGACTCTGGTTATCCAGATGCACCATTATGATGCACAGATAAACAACCGCCGAAAAGTAGGCAGATTCACCATGACCCAGAACAACGGCAGAGTACAGTGCTACAGCCACACCTATGGTTATGAAGAAGCTGAACCAGAAGTCGGAGGCACCCATAGGCCGCAGTACAAATATTTCGATTATAAGTATCAGCAGGCTGCATCCGGCACCGATAAGCGTGCCGATGACATTGCGCACGGCAACTTCCTTGACCTCGCGCTGATAAGGCTGCAGACCCTGCAGCGCGGCGATGACCAGGAAGAAGGGAATATCATCCCGTCCAAAGAGCTGATATATGAAAAGGCAAAGGCCCACAGCAAAAGCCGATTTTACGATGCGCGCACCGATGCGCGGGAAATGGCTTTTCAGTTTGTGCATTTGTTTTACCTCTTAAAATTTTACAGTTATCACAGTTAAGCTAGCACATATGCAAATACAATTCAAGACAATAAATATTAAGATTTTAACACGAAAGTAAAGCCTTGAATTTATTCTCCACTCTTGGTAGGATAGCCAAAGAAAGTGATGGAGGTGTCGCCTTTGGAGCTTGATAAATTCTATAAGGGCGAGGCCTTTGATGCCTATGAGTACTTCGGCGCCCATCTGCAGGGCGGGAAAGTGGTGTTCAGGGTCTATGCCCCCAATGCCGATGCTGTGCGCCTGATGGGCGAGTTCACCGCATGGCAGGAGCAGGACATGGGCAAAGTTGCCAAGGGCGTGTGGGAATACGTTTCCCCTTGGGCAAGACCCGGGCAGATGTACAAATATGCGGTCTACAGCAAACAGGGACGGGCAGAACACTGTGACCCCTACGGCTTTGGAATGGAGATGCGGCCCGGCAGCTGCTCTGTTATCCGGGATCTGGCTGAATACAAATTCACGGATAAAAGCTGGATGCGCCGACGCACAAAGTGCTTTGACAGGCCTTTGAATATCTATGAGCTGCATCTGGGCTCATGGCGGAAAAAGGGCTGGCAGTGGTATAACTATGATGAAATATCTGAGCAGCTTATCGGCTATCTGAAGGCAAACGGCTACAGCCATGTGGAGTTTATGCCTCTGACGGAGCACCCCTTTGACGGCAGCTGGGGCTATCAGAATGTGGGCTATTTTGCGCCCACATCCCGCTATGGTACGGCGGCACAGCTTAAAATGCTGATAGACCGGCTGCATAATGCGGGGCTTGGTGCCATACTGGATTTTGTTCCGGTGCATTTTGCAATGGATCATTTCGGCCTCGGCAGCTTTGACGGCACGGCGCTCTATGAGTATTCCAACAAGCGCGCGGCGAAAAGCGAGTGGGGCAGCTATAATTTTGACCACGGCAGGGCGGAGGTGAGAAGTTTCCTTCAGTCCGCCGCCAACTACTGGCTCAAGGAGTTTCACTTTGACGGCCTGCGTGTGGACGCGGTAAGCCGCCTTATTTTCAGAAAAGGTGACTGGCGTCAGGGCGAAAACCCGGAGGGCCTCAGCTTTATAAAGGGGCTGAACCAAGGCCTGCAGCAGCGGCACCCCACGGCAATACTTATTGCCGAGGATTCCACCGCATGGCAGGGGGTGACGAGGCCCGTGGAGCAGGGCGGCCTGGGCTTTGACTATAAGTGGGATCTGGGCTGGACATACAATACTCTCAAATACTTTTCCTATGCAGCATCGGGCCGGGCCACAAAGGGCGAGCATATAAGCGCCGCTTTTGAATACAGCCGCAATGAGCGCTATATTCTGCCCCTGTCCCATGACGAGACGGCGAGAGGCACCGGTGCCCTTATCCAGAGGCTGCGGGGTGAGGACAAGCTGCGCCAGGCCAGACTTCTGCAGTTGTACATGATCTGCCATCCGGGCAAGAAGCTGAACTTCATGGGCAATGAGCTGGCCACCTTTCGGGAGTGGAACGAGGGCGGGCCGCTGGACTGGGAGCTTCTTAAGAAGCCGGAGCACGGGGCTTTCCTGCGCTTTGTGAAGGATCTGAATAGCCTGTACATAAAAAAGAAGGCCTTCTGGTCAAATGACCATGGCCCTGATAATTTCCAGTGGCTGAATTGCCGCAGCAGCGGGGCTTGCGTTTTCGGCATAAGCCGACCCTGCGGGCAGGATACCATTCTGGCATTCTTCAATTTTTCAAACAAAGCTGCTGCAATTGAGCCGGATGTACATGGAAATGTGAAGATGCTTATCAACTCCGACTGGGATATCTATGGCGGCAGCACAAAAAAAGCCGCCCGGCAGCGCATTATGAAGCGCCTTCCGGCCTACAGCGGCGTAATCTATATCTGCAGACCATAAAAATCAAGGACGCAGGCCGGGAAGCTCTTTCTTCCAGTCCTGCGTCCTCTTTCTGTTGTATGCCTTGGGATTGTCGCTTCTGCGGGTAACAGGGCTCATGCCGCCCCAGCTGCCGCGCTTGGCATTATCCAGCTTGCGCTTTTCCTTCTTGGAAAGCTTTTCATAAGGTACAAAATTTTCCATTTAAGTTCCTCCTTAATTTGTTTCCATAATAATTATAACAAAAATGTACCCGAATATATAAATGATTTGTAAATATGAATACTTGACTATATACACCCGCAGGGGTAAAATATGCAATGCAAATAAATAAAAATTCATTAGCGAGGGAATAATCATGCTGGGTACTATCGTAAACACCGCCACAATTTTAGCCGGAAGCACCATTGGCAGTGTCTTCAAAAAGGGTATCAAGGAAAAGCACCAGGCTGCGCTGTTTACCGCCATGGGTATGGCGGCTACCGGCCTTGGCATAAACTCCGTGGTGCAGAATATGCCCAAGAGCAATTTTCCTGTTTTGTTTATTGTAAGCCTTGCTTTGGGCGGCCTTCTTGGCAGCATTCTCAACCTGGAGGAGAAGTTCCAGAAGCTGGCTGACCATTTCTCTGTGGGCCAGCTGAGCAAGGGCCTTTCCACCGGTATTCTGCTTTTCTGCATCGGCACCCTCTCCATTCTGGGCCCCATCCAGAGCGCGCTTTACGGCGATAATACATACTTATTTACCAATGCAACGCTGGACTTTGTCACCTCCATGGTGCTGGCCTCAACCTATGGCATCGGCATGGCGCTGACTGCAATAGTGCTGTTTTGCTGGCAGGGCAGTATATATCTGCTGGCCCTGGCCCTGGGCTCCTTCATGACGCCGGATATGATGACTGAGCTTTCCATAGTTGGCGGCTTTCTGATTTTCGGCTCTGGCCTTTCCATCCTTGGCATCAAGGACTGCAAGACTATGAATATGCTGCCGGCTCTGCTGATCCCGGTGCTTTTCTGCGCCTTTACGGGCTATGTTTTATAATTGGAGCAATTTATGCGCCCTGAAGAATTTGACAAGAAATACTGCGAAAAACTGAATCCCCAACAGCTTGAGGCCGTCCATTCCGTGGACGGCCCCGTGCTGCTTCTGGCGGTGCCCGGCAGCGGCAAGACCACCGTGCTGGTTACCCGTCTGGGCTACATGGTGCACTGCAGGAATATAGACCCGCGCAGCATCCTCACCATGACCTATACCGTGGCAGCCACTGAGCAGATGCGCCGCCGCTTTGCTGAGAACTATGGTGCAGGCTACGCAAGGGAGATGGAGATTTGCACCATCAACAGCCTTGCAAAGCAGATAATTGATTTCTACGTCCAGAATGTGAGCCGCAGCCAGGGTTTCAGCCTTGCGGAAAATGAGGAAATTATAAAACTTGTTGCCGGGATTTATCAGGAAGTAAACCACGACTACGCCACCGACAGCATTATCAGGGATATCCGCACCGGGATAACCTATATAAAGAACATGAAGCTGTCGGACGCAGAGATTGAAAAGCAGGATCTGGGTGTGGAAAATCTGGACCGGATTTACCACAGCTACATAAAGACCATGGAGGAGCGGAAGCTGATGGACTTTGACGATCAGCTTTCCTATGCTCTTAGAATACTGCGCCGCTATCCCAAGCTGCTGGAGCATTTTCAGGATCGGTATCCCTATATCTGCGTTGATGAATCACAGGATACCTCAAAGATACAGCACGACATAATCAAGCTGCTGGCGGAAAAACACAAAAACATCTTCATGGTTGGCGATGAGGATCAGAGTATCTACGGCTTCAGGGCAGCCTACCCCGAGGCTCTGCTGAACTTTGAAAAGGACTATCCCGGCGCGCAGGTCTTGCTCATGGAGAAGAACTACCGCTCCACCAGGGAAATTGTGTCTGCCGCCGATGCCTTCATTGCCAGAAATGAGCAGCGCCATCCCAAACGCCTGCAGGCCACCCGCGACAGCGGAAAGCAGATACAGCTTATTGAGGCCGAGAGCCGCAGCCTACAGTATGCCTACCTCTTTGAAGTGGGGCGGCAGTGCAGCGAGGAGACTGCCATCCTCTACCGCAATAATGACAGTGCCCTGCCCTTGATTGATATGTTCGAGCGCCGGGGCGTGAGCTATAACTGCAAAAAGTTTGAGGACAGCTTTTTCAGCCACCGTGTTGTGGCGGACATAAGCGACATTATCCGCTTTGCCTATGAGCCTCGGAACGCAGAGCTTTTCCTGCGTTTCTATTATAAATTTGCAAGCCCCATCAGCCGCCGGGCGGCAGAGCTTGCCTGCAGCGACAGTCTGAGATCCGGCAGGAGCATCCCTGATGAGCTCAGCCGAAGCCCGGAACTGAGCGGCTATGGCAAGGACTTTGCCCTTGATCTCAGCGATGCGCTCACCTCCATCACAAATGACAGTGCAGAGGCTGCAATCGTCACCATCTGGAAGCGGCTGAAGTACAATGGCTATGTGGCTAAAAACGGTCTTGATGCCAGTAAGTTTGACATACTCTGTGAGCTTGCCCGGCGGGAAAAGACCCCGGCGGATTTTCTGAAACGTCTGGACACTTTGAGGGCTCTTATCCTGCGGCATGAGAATACTCCCGAGAACAAACTCATCCTCTCCACCATCCACTCCAGCAAGGGGCTGGAGTATGAGCGGGTTTACCTGCTGGATATGTTTGACGGCATACTGCCCTCCAAAAAGCGCAGCGAGCTTAAGGAGGACGAGGATATGCGGCAGTATGAGGAGGATCGGCGCATCTACTATGTGGGCATGACCCGGGCTAAGGATGAGCTGTATATCTTCAGCTGTGCCGACCGGGCAGGGGAGTTTGGCGCAGAGCTTGCAGCGCGTATTCCAGGCGAACTGCGTGATGAAAACGAAATCTTTGACCCGCTTCGAAGCAAGCTTATCGGCAAGAGCTATACTCATCGGGACAAGGGCAAAGGCATGGTCAGGGCTCAGTGCGGCGACAGGCTGCTTGTATGCTACCCCGGCCATGATCCGGAGCTTTGTACCCTCGCCCAGCTTATGGCAGAGCGGGACATGAGCGTGAAATATGGCGCTGCTGCTCAGAAAGAGCCGGAGCCAGCCCCGGTGCAGGAGAAAATCAGCGTCACTATCGGCACCAAGCTTAAACACAAAAAGTTTGGCTCCGGTGTGGTTCTGTCAATCAACAATGGCATTGCAAAAATAATGTTCCCCAATGAGCATGGAGTAAAATCCATTGTGCTTGCAACGGGATTCAAAAACGGAATAATCACGGCTGAATAAACCAAAAACTCCGGTCAATGACCGGAGTTTTTGATTTATCAGAATCTTACGAAAATCTTTACGCAGCGGCTTATAAGCTTGTACAGCGGAGTCTCCATAGTTTTGCAGACATCCTTGAGCTGCTTGCGTATCTCAATGCTCTGAGGACAGTGGCTCTCGCACTTGCCGCAGGCGATGCAGTTGCCGGCGCTGGTGGCGTTTTTGCGGAAGGTAGTGCACTTGAGATAGTCCATGAACGCACCGAACTTATCCTCACCATGCCAGCGGTTGTATGCGGCAAAGATGCCGGGAATATCCACACCCTTGGGGCAGGGCTGGCAGTAGCCGCAGCCGGTGCAGCCCACCTTTACGCTCTCGTTGATGGCCTGTACCACTTTTGCGTAAAGTTCCCGGTGCTCATCATTAAGCTCGCCCACCTGAACCCGGGAGGCCATGTCCAGATTCTCCTGCAGCATTCCCATGCTGTTCATGCCGGAGAGTATCACCGTCACAGCCTGCTGATCCCAGAGCCAGCGCAGACCCCACTGGGCGGGGCTGAGCTTTTCAGGATAGCTTTCAAATATCTGCTTTGCCTTGTCCGGCAGCAGATTCACAAGACGGCCGCCCCGCAGTGGCTCCATGATTATAACGGGTATGCCCTTGGAATGGGCGTATTCCACACCGCGCCGTCCGGCCTGGCTGTGTTCGTCCAGATAGTTATACTGCACCTGGCAGAAATCCCAGTCATAGGCGTCGATTATTTTGCAGAAGTTTTCACTGTTGCCGTGATAGGAAAAGCCTATCTGCCCTATGGCGCCGGAGGCTTTCTTCTCCCTGATCCAGTCCTCCACACCCATGGCCCTGAGATCCTGCCACTTTTCCGCATCGTTGAGCATGTGCATCAGATAGTAATCCACATGGTCGGTGCGCAGGCGGCGCAGCTCCTCCTGGAAGAGCTTCTCAATTCCCTCGCGGCTGCGGATAAGATAGTGGGGCAGCTTTGTTGCGATATTTACCTTGTCGCGCAGGCCGGTTTTCTCAAAAATCTCACCCAGAGCGGCCTCGTTGCCGGGGTAGATGTAGGCCGTGTCGAAGTAATTTATGCCGCTTTCAACGGCGTGACGTATGAGCTTTTCCGCCAGCTCCATGTCCACCTTGCCGTTTTTGCGCTGAAAACGCATACAGCCAAAGCCCAGAGCCGAGAGCCTGTTGCCGTATTTATCCACGCGATAGTTCATACCGATTCCTCCGATGGCTGAAGTTTTATAAAATTTTACCACGCCCTTGATTCTATGGCAAGCGCAGCGCCCGAAACGGGCATATGAAAAAGTATGTTTAAATTTTTAACAAGAACTATTGGAAAAGACTTGAAAAAAATATTTACAGGTAGTATAATAAGCTGAATTTCAAAAATAGGGGTCATAGCGTTTTACCATAATCGGCAAATATGAAGATTATGCAAACCAAACCCCGTGTATGAAATAAAAATTAAGTCCAGTATAATTTAATAAAAAAACGCACAAGGGTATACCCTTGTCACTTTTCCATGGAAAAGTGATTCCCATTAATACCCTGGCACCGCAGGGAGGATGCGCTTGGGGAAATGGCTGCAGAGAATGAAAGCAAAATAATGCCGGATTGCGACAGCCATTGCATGAGCGAGGAATCCATGGCGGCCTTTATGGCCCGGGAAGAAGAATTGGGCCTGTCTGATAAGCTTCTCAGACAGCGCAGGGCTCAGCTTGCCGCGTTTTACTCCTGGCTCCCGGAAGGGAAGATGCTGAGCAGGGCTTTGCTCCTTGCCTGGCGGCGGGACATGCTTGCCCGTGGCTACAGTGAAAACACGGTTTCTTCCTATATAAAAACAATAAACCGTTATCTGGACTATTCCGGCTGCTCTGCGCTTTGCTTCAAGCGCGGGCATAGCCATGATCTGAGCAACATGAGCTTCGGCTACCTTACCGCCCTTGAACCCACGGGGGAGCGCAGCCGCAAGGATGTGCTCTGGCTCTGCCGCTGCAAATGCGGCAATGAGTGCAAGGTGCCGGCCACCAGCCTGGTCTCCGGCAACACGCTCAGCTGCGGCTGCCTGAAGGCGGAGCATATCAAGGCCGTAAACAAGTTTATTGACCACACCAGCCTGCGCATGGTCATGGATGGCCGTGTGGAGAGTGACCGTTCTTTGAGCGGTTATACAGGCGTTGTGCCAAAGCGCGGACAATGGGTCGCGCAGATAAAGTATAAAGGTAAGAACTACCACCTGGGCAGCTATAGCAAGCTGGAGGACGCTGTCAAGGCGCGCCTGGCTGCAAAGCAGCTGGTTCAGGAGGATGCGCAGAAGCTGATGGAGCTTTATGAGCAGCTGCATGAGCATGACGCAAAACCCGCCCGGGAAAGCCTGAACATGGTGCGGGAAGCGCCTGAGCCTGACAATGGCGCCGGGGCCCTGCGCAGCAACAACAAAAGCGGCTGCACCGGCGTGTATAAGCGCCGTGACAAGTGGCTTGCCAAGATCACTTACCGTAAGAAGACCTATCTTCTCGGCAGCTTTGATGCGCTTGATGCCGCTGTCGCCGCCCGCAAGGCGGCTGAGCAGCAGCTTAGGGAAGACCCACAGCGATTTTTGGATAACTACAGCGAAAACTTTGCTGTTTATGGCAACAAATAATATCAAGGAGAAGCAGGAATGCAAAAAACAGCAAAGAGAATATGGAACATCCTGACCTGGACAATTGTCCTCGCCGTGATGGTCCTGGCAATACTGCTGGGAGGAACCAGAATTTTTGGCATTAAACCCTATGTTGTTCTTTCCGGTAGTATGGAACCGGTGTATCACACGGGTTCGCTGATCTATGTCAAGGATATTGAGGACACCCGCAATATCCCCGATGGCACCGTTATCACCTACATGGTCAGTGACGACACCATAGTTACCCACCGCGTTGTCACCGCCGTGCCCGATGAAGAGGACCCCTCCGTTGTGCGCTACCGCACCAAGGGTGACGCCAATGACATCGAAGACGGCACCATGGTTCATTATAAAAACATCATCGGCACCCCTGTTTTCTCCATCCCCAAGCTTGGCTATGTGGCAAACTTCATCCAGAATCCTCCCGGCACCTACATAACAATTTCCCTCGGCGCGATTTTCGTGCTGCTGCTCTTCCTGCCGGAGCTTTGGGCCACCATCTTCCCCAAGGAAGAGGATGCAGAGCCTGCCCCTAAAAAGGAAAAGCCTGCAAAGGAACCCAAGCCCAAAAAGGAAAAGGCCCCCAAGGTCAAGAAGGAAAAGCCGGTAAAGGAGCCCAAACCCAAGAAGGAAAAGAGAAAGAAGCCGGAGAAGGCTGCTCCCGCTGTCGAGGAAACCCAGCCCATCCTTGAGAAGGCTGCTCCTGTGGCAGAACCTGCTCCTGTTGTGGAAGAAGCTCCCGTAGTAGAGCCTGAGCCTGTTATTGTTGAAGCCCCCGCCGAGGTCGAAGAGCCCCGCACCCCCCGCGGTCGCCATGAGCTGAAAAGCGAAAAGACCAGACGTCCCGTGCTCGCCCCCAAGCCCCAGAAGAAAAAGGGCGGCGCCCACGTAATCAAAAAGTAATCCCCCATATAAAAAGTAAAAATCCCTTGTCCAAGACATCCCTTAGGAGGAATGCCCATGCTGGCCCAGCGCTGGACGAACGAAGCCGTAAAAACAGTCGTCTGTGCAGATTCATATGACAAGGGAGTGCTGACCGGTCGTGTCTATGTCCCCGGTCATGGCATAGCAAGCTTTGACAGCCTGTCGGAGTTTATCCTGCATATAGAGGCCCTTGTGGGCCGCGCCCATGAGGCGGCAGGTACAACAGTGTCTGAGCTTTTGCATCAGGGTGATGAGTATGCAGCCGCCGGCCTGTGCCACAGAGGCAGGCTTGCCACCTTTGAGCTGCAGATACTTTTCCACCAGCATAACAGCTGGCAGGGGATTCTCGTCTCCTGTGAGAAGAAAATTGAGCAGACTTTCCGCAGTGTCCTTGAGCTTATCGAGCTGCTGGACAGCATGCTGCGCCAGGCCTGAAGTCCCAAGGGCTGAGCCAATTTAAGGCTCCCCTTGTCAGGGGCGCGCCTATCAAAGGCTCCCCTTGTCAGGGGCGCGACGCGTTAAGCAAATATGCCGGTGGCATATTTGTAGCCAAAGCGGCGAAGCAGACTATGTCTGCAAGCTGGGCCGAAGGCTGTCGAGCGAAGCGAGACTGAGGGGTAGTCCCTCGTTATCCCATGTATTTACCCCACACAAGCTCCGGAACGGATAAATCCGTTCCCTACAGCCCACGTCGGTCCGCGGGCGAACACAGTTCGCCCCTACATACAAAACGGCGGGAGCAAGCCCCCGCCCTACGCCCCGCACCCATTTAAAGCCTTCCCCTTGGGGGGAAGGGGGACCGCTTGCGGTGGATGAGGGGATCCCCCCGCGCAATCCCATTGTATTTAATCGAAAGCCCTGGCTTTCGTTAAAGATAATTTATAGGAGGAAGAACAATGAAAAAGATGCTTATGATGGCAGTTGCTGTCATTCTCGTCGTCGTTATTTCCGTTAGCGCAACCCTCGCATACCTCACTGATACTGACGATGTTGTCAACACTTTCACTGTTGGTAAGGTGGACATTACTCTGACCGAGAAAGAAGACACTGATAACGATGGAAAACATACTTTTGAAGACATCGTTCCCGGCCACAAGTATGATAAAACTCCCGTTGTCACTGTCAAGGCTGACAGCGAGAAGTGCTATGTCTTCGTCAAGGTCGAAAACGGCCTTAAAGACGTTGAGACTACTGTTGCTGCCGATACCATTGATGGCCAGATTAGGACCAACTGGACTGCACTTGCTGGGTACGCCGGCGTTTACTACAAGGTAGTAGAAGAAACTACAGCTGATACTCCCATTACTGTTTTCAGCAGCTTTACCGTTAACGGTGAAAAGACTAACACTGAAATGGATGCTGTTGATGGCAAGGAAATCAAGGTTACTGCATATGCTGTCCAGTTTGATGGTATGGCTGATGCCGCCGCTGCATGGAAAGTTGCACAGGGTGCAAACAAGTACGGCGCATAATCCCCCCACAATGCTTTCAACAAACGAGAACCCGTGTTCCTCCGTTTGATGAAATAAATCTCCCCGCGAAATTTTGAAGAAAGGAGGAACACGAAATGAGAAACGGCAAACACGTTGCAAAGCGCACCGGCTCCAAGATGCTTGTTACTGCTCTTGCTCTGATTCTCGTCTGCTGCATGGCAGTCGGCGGCACTATGGCATGGCTGATGGACAGCACCGATGAGGTTGTGAACACCTTCACTTCCTCCGGCATTGATATTGACCTTGTGGAATCTGAAAGCTCTCTTGATGATGAAGACGGTTCTGCTCTGACCAACTCCTACCAGATGATTCCTGGCTGGACCATCACCAAGGATCCCAAGGTTACCGTTCTTGCTAACAGCGAAGACTGCTACCTTTTTGTTGAGATCATAAAGGAAAACAACTTTGATACCTTCATGACTTATGCAATGGCTGATGGCTGGAAAGAGGTTGAAGGCCAGAGTGGTGTTTACTACCGAGAGGTAGGAAAAAATGAGACTGAAGCACAGCCTTTCTATGTCCTTAAGGGCACAGAGGTAAAAGACGATGAAGGAAACGTCATTGGCGAAGCAAATCAGCTCACTGTCAAGGATGGCATCACTAAAGAAAATATGAAAGACCTTACTGCAGCCACCTATCCTAAGATGAGTGTTAAAGCTTATGCTATCCAGCTTTACAAGACTAATGGTGTCAAGTTCACCGCAGCAGAAGCTTGGGCTGAAATCAATCCCACCCCCTGATCGTATATGAACGGCATAGCCGCTACATATAAAAAGAAAAGAAGAATTTTTTTGAAAGGAAAACTCTACAATGAAGAAAAGAATCGTAGCACTTGCTCTCGTAGTGCTCATGCTCACTGTTGCTGTCATCGGCGGCACCATGGCTTACTTCACCGACACTGATGAAGCTACCAACGTTTTCACCACCGGTAATGTTGACATCGATCTCGATGAAAATTTTGATGCCGACAATGCAACGCTGATGCCCGGCATTGACATCACTAAGGAAGTCGATGTTAAGAACCTCGGTACTGAAGATGCATTTGTCCGCGTTCACATTGCTATCCCCTCCATGCTGGACAGCGGTTCTGAGGATGAGCCCCAGTTCGCAGCATACAACAACACCCTGCACTTTAACTTCTCCAAGGAATCCTATGCCGCCGGCAAGTGGAGCTGGAACAAGACTGTTGATGGCGCAAACTACCCCGGCAACGGCGGCGCCTGGAATATGTACCAGCAGACTATCGATGGCATTCTGTACAATGTCTACGTTGTAACCTACAAGACTGCTCTCGCCACTGGTGACGTTGCTGACAATGCTATCTACAAGGTCTACCTTGACACCAAGGTTACCAACGAGCAGATGAGCGAGATCAAGAGAGTTTTGGGTGCTAACCCCCAGATCCTTGTCGTTGCTGAAGGCGGCCAGGCTGCTGGCTTCGATGATGCTTACGCTGCTCTGGACAAGCAGTTCGGCGTTCCCGGCAGCTACAACCCCTTTGCATAAGCAATAAATCACATTACATACCCCATCCTCTCCCCCTCGGGGGAGAGGGCATAAAAAGGCACCCTCAGCGAAACCGAGGATGTCTTTCTATGCCCTGAAAATACGCCGCCCAAGGGCGGTTTTTGGAGCTTAATCGGAAAGGAAACTCTACGATGAAAAAGAAGCTGATAATTTTTCTTGCTGCGGCTCTGGTCCTGTGCCTGACCGTAGCCGGCACCGCGGCCTACTTTACCAATGATGTAAAGACCCACAATGTTATTACCTCCGGCAACGTCAAGGTTGACCTTGTGGAGTTTGGCGAGGGCGACCAGCTCTTTGAGGACGTCAAGGACGCCATGCCCGGCCAGGACATCGCCAAGGTGGTCAAAGCCAGGAACGTGGGCACCGGCGCTGCCTGGGTCCGCATGAGACTGGACATGAGCATCACCCCCGGCGAGGGCAGTGATGCCGAGCTGGATCCCGATCTGGTCACCCTCGTCATGGAGAGCGAGAACTGGGTCGAGAAGGACGGCTGGTACTACTACGAGCTGCCGCTGATGCCCGGCGCTGAGTCTTACTCCGAGCCCCTCATCTCCTCCGTCAAGTTTGATGAGACCATGGGCAACGAGTGGCAGAATGTCACCGTAACAATCACGGTATATATGCAGGCCACACAGGTCGCCAACAACGGCACAAGTGCCACAGACGCCGCTCCCGAGAGCTGGCCCAAGATTAAGTAAGGAGGTGCCATAGCATGAAGAAAAGAACATTAGCCTTTATACTCAGCTTGGTCATGATAATTTCTGTCATGGTCCCCGGCACTCTCGCAACTGACGTAATAGACATTCAGGCTCTCTATGACAGCATTCCCGACTGCGACTGTGGAATGCCCAATGACAATCATACTCTGAGCTGCGCCTGGGTTAAGGCATTTTATGGCGACGTGGCAGACCCCTTCGCAACTCCTGCTCCCGAGTGCAACTGCGGCGCAGCTGACGATAATCACGCCGAGACCTGCCCTCTGTACAAGGAAGTAGAGGAAGAGGATAAGTGCAGCTGCGGCAGCGAGACCGATGAGCACGCCGAGGATTGCCCTCTGTATAAGGAAAGCGAAGAGCCCACTTGCAACTGCGGCAGCACCGACGATACCCACGCCGAAGATTGCCCCCTGTACAAGGAGCCTACTGAACCTACATATTTTGATAAGATTATGGCAGCGGAGAGTGTAGCTGCCATCTATGAAGCATTAAAAGCAGACAAAGTTGCCGCTGAAGCTTTGACCAGTGAAGAAATCGATGCGATCTTTGAACGTGTAGACGAGCTGGATCCCGAAGGCGACGATGCAGAAACCGAAGCCCTGACTGATCTGCTGATTGCCCTGCCCAACTTCATCTCCGGCGCGGAAGAAAACAAAGAAGATATTCTGATGTATGGAGATGAGCCAGTTACATTAGACCTCTCTAAAGGAGCTATTACTATTACTTCTTCTGGCTATGAAGGGTATAATTCTAGTGGCACACAAGTAAAAGGTACATCTAAAAACATTACTGTAACAACTTCCACAACAACTAACAATTCCATTATTTTCAGTGGAGATAATATTAATTGCAATTTGACACTGAATAATGTTAAACGCAGCAGTGGAACAGGTATACTATATGACAATACTTGTAAAAACGGAAATGTAACCATTCTGCTGATGGGCGACAATAATATTGGTCAGCTGCATTATACTGGTGATTCCAAATTAAAAATTACCAGCGCCAGTGGAGATGGAAATACAAGTGGCAAGTTGACTGTCGAAGCGGCTGAACCATGGAGTGCAGCTATTGGTGGTACGGACGGAGATGAATCGTTCAGTGGACTGACAATTGCTGGCGGTACAATTGTTGCAACTGCAAATAAAGGAGCGGCTATTGGTGGCGGCGGCAATGGTAGTGCTGTCGTGAAGATTACAGGAGGCAATGTAACAGCAACAAATAATGGCCCATCTGCAGCCATTGGTGGTGGCGGTGGAGAAACCGGCGCGGGTGGTAACGCAGAAATCACCATCGAAGGTGGTACAGTAAACGCTACCTGTAATGGTGAAGGTGTTGCAATCGGCGGTGGCGGTTCCATTAATAATGCTACAGTAGGCACTGCAACTGTTAAATTGCTCGGCGGCACTATTACTGCTAATTCTTCTCAATATGCGATTTCCGGTGGTTATTCACAGACAAAGAATACTTATGGCAACACAACTGTTGAAATCAGTGATTCTGTTGTATACTCTGCCCGCATAAATCCTAATGCAAAAATTACTGGCAATATGCAGGTTGTTTTTGACCTTGCTAAAGCAAGTGTAATTTTTGATGGTAATAGTTTTACCGGCAAAGATTCTGCCGGCAATGTGATATCAGGTACACATAGAGAGAACAACAGATATATTGTTCGCC
Source organism: Oscillospiraceae bacterium (assembly GCA_017410425.1). Taxonomy (GTDB): domain Bacteria; phylum Bacillota; class Clostridia; order Oscillospirales; family Oscillospiraceae; genus Limivicinus. Next base: position 4,861 of record JAFQQV010000028.1, on the reverse strand, counting down.
AGTCCAATAACACAACTGCAACAGCAAATTCTATTCAGCTTAATGGGCAAATCACTGGAACAGTAAATATAGAAATTGATGGTATTAACAGTTCTGCGCTAAACAGCATTTACATTCCTGCTTCTAGTGGTATAGAGAAAAATGTTGTACTATCCTTGAAAAATGAGAATAGAATAAACAATCTTCTTTACTATACTATAGCTAATGAAACCAGTACTAAGGGACAAGAAAGCAATTCCACGCTTAAAATAACCAGTGCAAGTGGAGATGGCTCCACGGCCGGCAAGCTTACAGTTATTCCAACTAAGGGCAGCACTGATGAAACTGGTAGCGTCCATTACAATGCAGCTATTGGTGGAACAGACTCCCAGTCAGGTGTTACCGGTCTTTGGATCGCTGGTGGTACATTACATGTGGAAACCGATACTTCCAATGACTGTTCAGCAATTGGCGGTGGCGGTAACGGTTATGCACAGATAGATATTTCTGGCGGCTATATATATGCTAAAAATGCCTCTACCGGTGCAACTATCGGTGGTGGTGTTGGCTATACTGCCCCTGGCTCTGGCTGTGATATTGTAATTAGTGGCGGTACAGTAATTGCTGAAAATACCGGTAAATATAAACAGGCTTTTATAGGTACAAGTGCTCAGTGCTATGGTGTAGCAATTGGCGGCGGCAGTTCATTTAAACAGAGTTCTGCCGGTGACGTGGCAAATGTTACAATTACCGGTGGCAGTGTAACTGCAATTGTTCCTAAAGGTCAAACAGCTATCGGCGCGGGCAACAGCAACCAGAGCGATGCTGGTGAAGCTGTTGTAACAATAGCAGGTGGCACAATTAACTGCAGTGGTGGTATCGGTGGCGGCTCAACTATTGTTGGCAACGGCGGTAATGGTACCCTGAATGTAACTGGCGGCAATCTGACCGTAAGAGGATTTATTGGCGGCGGTGCAACAAAGAGTGGCGAAAAAGGTGGTACTGCAACAGTTAACATTTCCGGTGCTAATACTGTAGTAAAAGCTGCTTCCATCGGTGGTGGCGTAGCAGAAGATAAAAAAGTTGTATCTAAAGCTAACGTTGTAATTGAAAATGGTAAGATCCAGGCACAGGTTGTTATGGAAGGTGAAGGATCTACATTTGATATGTCCGGTGGTACAATCGACAACTCCAAAGCAGCGGCAGAAGGCTTTGAATTTAAAATGCAAAACGGCGGTGCTGTTTATGTTGCTAAAGGTGAAGCCAAGATGTGGGGAGGAACCATTGAAAATTGCGAAACAACTGGCTTAGGCGGCGCAATCTATGTTTCCGGTGGCAACTTCACTCTCTCCGAAACCGGTTTGATTAAGAATTGTACTGCTGAAAAGCAGGGTGGTGCTGTTTATGTAGCTAGCGGAAATGCTACAGTTTCTGGTGGTTCCATTCAGGGCTGTTCTGCACAAGACGGTGGCGCAGCCTATGTTACCAGCGGTAACTTCACCATGTCCGGCGGCACCATGAAAGCCAACAAAGCCGAAGCAAACGGTGGTGCAGCCTATGTTACCGGTGGCAACTTCACCATGTCCGGCGGCACCATCGGTGGCGAAGCTGCCGGTGAAGCCAACACTGCTGTCAATGGTGCCGGTGTTTATGTCAGCGGCTCTGCTACAACAGGCATGTTCAACATGAGCGGTGGTTCTATTACAGCAAACAAAGCAAGCAATAATGGCGGCGCAGCCTATGTTAGCGGCGGCAATATCACCATGACCGGCGGTACCATCAACAAGAATACCGCTATCAATGGTGCCGGTGCCTATGTTACCGGCGGTGAGTTCGATATGATCTCCGGTTCTCTGCTGAACAATGTTGCATCTTCCCACGGTGGCGGTGCTTATGTCCATGACGGCAATATCACAATCGGTGTTGAGAACTGTAATGCCGAGGGTACAAACCATTCTGTAACATATACCGATTTGGCACATCCTCTTCTCCAGAATAATGATGCTTCTTACGGTGGCGGTCTTGCAGCTGACGGCGGTGTGATCAACATCTACTGCGGTAAGATTATTACCAATACGGCTGATAATGCCGGTATGGGTGACAATATCTTTATGTATGATCCGGACACGACTGACGATGAAAAGCCTGTTCTGAACCATATTAACGGTACCGTTGGTCAGAATGAAAACCATGGCATGGTTGTTATTGGCGGTGAGATGAACATTCCTTATGAAGAAGGAAAGTTAAAGATCACAATCAACTACCATGATAATGGTAAGGAATTGAAATTTGAAGTCTGGGTAGGCGAAGCTCCAGAAGAATACTACCTGAATCTTCCTTATTGTCCTCAGGACTGGGAGAATAAGCAGAATGGAAATGGACTCACCTTTGTAGGCTGGACTTACGACACTATAACGACTAAACCTCCTGTACAGGATGTCGTTGACTTGTCCTTTATTCGAGATAAGGAGGACTACAAGGCTCTTGGTGACCCGGTTAGAATCCACAGAGTAGATTGGAAAGAGGCAGAAAACGGTGGCTATTATATTGACTTCTACGCAGTCTGGGCACCTGTGACAAACAATGTCAGCTATGACATTGATTTGCTGAATGGTGATGTCGAGGATGAACTTGGTAAAGAAATGACGGCTGAGCAGAAGGCTGGCAATACAACAAGCTACACCTTCAGCCAGACTGTTCCCGCTACAATTACCATGACCAATCCGGAAATCGCAGGCTACGAGTTCAAGGGCTGGAGAATTACTCCTTCCAAGGACAAAATCTCCAACTGGAGTACTGAAAGCAATGCTGCGGATGAGACTGTATTCTACGAGCTTGGAACAAGTTCCGGAAAGGCAAATCTGGCGGGCTATACTTATGCTTATAGCGATAATAAGTTTACCCTGACCACTGACCGTAACTTCGGTGATATTAAGATGACCGCAGTTTTTAAGGAACAGAAGGCTAAAATTACTTACAAGGTAGTAGGCCCCGCAGATGAGACTGCTGACTTTGGTGATGTCTCTATCTACTTTATCAACGAGAACGAAAGAGACTTTAAAGATGAGGTCTTTGAAGAAGTGTATATGGCAAACGGTGATGCCAAGGGTGCAGTTGCAAAAGAAAATCTTGGCTACAAGTTTGTTGGTTGGTACAGTGATGAAGCATGTACTCAGCTAGTAGGCAATGAAGAAACCTTCATTCCCACAAAGACAACTGTAAATGGCACAGAACTTTACGAGGAAGCCACTTACTATGCAAAGTTTGATTACAACCTTACTTGCATGACCATCAAGGTCGCAGATGCAAATATCGACCAGTATCAGACCCTGCTCTTCAATGTTACCGGCACTATCTCCGGTGAGCCTTACTCCACCACTGTGGCAATCCATCATACCGGCAACGGCATGAGCTCTGTTACCATTGAGGGCCTGCAGGTTGGTGAAAGCTACACCGTTACTCCCATCAATGACTGGAGCTGGAGACATGAGCTCAGCGCTAAGGAATCCGACAAGCTTGAACCCAATCCCAGCCATGACCACGAAGAAACTAATATCGTAGTGTTTAATGTTGATAACAGAAGCAATAAGTGGCTCAGCGCCGAAAGTTATGCAGTAAATAAGACAGGGGCAAATCCAATTCTTGCCCCTAACGCCTAAGAAAGGGGGCAGAAGCAATGGCTAAAGGTAAACATGTAGCTCCTCCTGCTAAGCGCAAAAGTAAAAAGTCTCTGGCTCTTATAATTGCGCTGGCCCTCGTTCTTACCGCGGCAATCGGCGGCACCATCGCATATCTGATCGATGTGACCACCGAGGTTGTCAACGTCTTTGAGCCCACTGAGGTCAAGTGCCGCGTGGCAGAGGACTTTGACGGCACTGTGAAAAGCAATGTCCGTGTTCAGAACACCGGCGAGATAGATGCTTACATCCGCGCAACCGTAGTGGCAAACTGGGTGAATGCAGACGGTCACGTCTGTGCAGCGCATGAAGCACCCGTTGTCAATTGCGACGGTACTGGCTGGAAACTTCACGATGATGGCTACTACTATTACATTGGCAGAGTTGCCCCTGAGGGTTTTACCAGTAATCTTATTGAGAGATGCACTCTGGAAACTTCAGAAGTAGATAATTGCACTATGCAGGTAGAGATTATAGCCTCTGCAATTCAGGCTGATCCCGATAATGCAGCTCTGGAAGCTTGGGGCTATGTTCCCAAGGGCAGCACCGGCTCAGGTTCTTAAGGAGGCAGAATTATGAAGAAGTTTCTTAGATTCAGCGTCACCATGCTCGTGATGGCCTCCCTGTTCTGCGGCTTCGGGCTCAGCGCCTTCGCTGCAGACTCCATCGTAACCTACACCGGTGACAGCGAGTTTGTCGTCAGCGACGATCTGGACCTGTTCGACAACTTCAAGAACGTCATGCCCGGCGATACCCGTCAGGAGATTATCACCGTGCGCAATGAGTTCAACAAGTCCCGCTACGTGCAGATCTACATGCAGGCAGTGCCCCATGAGCCCGAAATTGGCCCCCATGTGGACGCGGTGCGCGCCAACGAGGACTATGAGTCCATGATGGACTTCCTCAGCCAGATGAAGCTTACCGTTATGAAAGAGAACGGTACTCCTCTTGCTGAGTCTCAGGCAAACGATCCCGGCACCCTGGCTACCAGAAAGCTGCTGGGCACCTTCCACGGCCGCGGCGAGATCAACATCGTGGCAACACTGGAAGTCCCCATTGAGCTTGGCAATGAGTATGCCGACCGCCTGGGCGAGATCGACTGGGTCTTTACCGTGGATGAGTACTACGCAGGCGATTCCCCCAAGACCGCTGACAACAGCAATCTGGCCCTCTACACCGGCCTGCTGTGCGGCAGCGTGGTGGTA
>JAFQQV010000027.1 GCA_017410425.1 Oscillospiraceae bacterium | reverse complement strand
GCCCTTTTTGATGGGCAGACAGACGAAAGTGAAATGGGCATAAGTTACAGTGATCTGGACGCGTTCCTTTTCGGGCAGCCCGTAACTGATAAGGTACGGAAAAAAATCGGAGAAATGCACGAAAAAAGCGCCCACAAGCGCATTGGCGCAATTAATTACAGATGATGGAAGAAAAGTTGTTGTATAAACAAAGACCCGGGATAAGGCTTACAGCGGCCATATTTCTCTGCAAAGCCTGCCGGGCAGTGCTGCGTGCTTTCAGGCGGGGAGGCACAAGCCTGCCCGGCAAAATAGCTTTGGCAATATATCCGGATGTTCTCAGGCGCTGCTCTTGCGGAATGAAGATAATCCTTGTCAGCGGCACAAACGGAAAGACCACCACATGCCGTATTATCGAACAGGGACTGCGTGCTGCCGGTATAGATGTTATGGCAAACCGCTCCGGGGCAAACCTTCTTGCCGGGATATGCGCTGAGTTTGTGGCAAACAGCAGCATGCAGGGGAAAGCCCAAAAGCAGACGGCTGTCATAGAGTGCGATGAGGCAGCGCTTAAACTGGTAATTGAGCATCTTTCTCCGGCGGTGCTTGTTGTCACCAATATTTTCCGTGACCAGCTTGACCGCTATGGGGAGATTATGAACACCCGCAACGGAATGAGAACTGCAATAGAAAAAAACAGCAGCATGACACTCTGCCTCAACGCTGATGACTCTTTGGTTGTTTCTCTTGCCGACAGCCTTGAAAACCCCTGCCTTTATTTCGGCGTGGATGAGGGAGAAGCAACCATTGCTTCAGAGGAAAAATCGGATGCACTGTACTGCATAAGATGCAGGCACAAATACAGCTATGGATATAAAACCTACGGTCATCTTGGGGACTTCAGCTGCCCGGAATGCGGCTATGCAAGACCGGAGAGGCAGATATCTGCAAAGCATATTATTGCCATGTACGATGACTACAGTCTTATAGACATGAGTATTTTCGGTCAGTGTCATGAGCAGAAAATACCTCTTCCGGCGGTGTATAACATTTATAACAGTCTTGCGGCAGCGACGGGCCTGCATTCTCTGGGATTAAGCCTGCCTGATTTCGGCGATGAAGCAGACCAGGTATATGGTTTTGGCCGCATGGAAAAGTTCAATATCGGCCATGGCGCAACAATGATACTTGTAAAAAATCCGGCCGGTTTTACCCAGGTGATAAGCTATCTTTCCAACTTGAACTACGGCTATGACCTTATGTGCTGTCTTGATGACCAGCTTGCTGATGGTGAAGATGTATCGTGGATATGGGATGTTCCTTTTGAAAATCTTGCAGCGCATGAGCGGCTTATTGGAAATGTATACACGGCAGGCAGACGCAGAGGGGATATGTACCTGAGACTGAAATATGCGGGCTTTACTCCGGCCAAGCTCAAAGAAATAAAAGATGACCGGAGTTTTGCGGCAAAGCTTGACTGTCGTACAAGGCCGCTTTTTATCCTGCCCACATATTCTGCCATGATGCGCCTGCGGCCTGTGCTTGCCAAAAAAAGTCGCAGTAAAGATTATTGGGAGTGATGATATGGAACTTAAAATATGTCACCTCTATCCTGACGTGCTGAATTTGTACGGAGATGGTGGAAATATTATATGCATGAAAAAGCGTCTGGAGTGGCGCGGTATAAAAGCCGACATTACAAATCTGAAAATCGGAGAGAGCAATTCGCTTGCAGATTTTGATTTGTTCTTCATGGGCGGCGGGCAGGACTTTGAACAGGAGGTGCTGCTTGATGACCTGCACAGAGGGAAGGATAAAAATATAATATCCGCCATTGAAGATGGGAAAACCTTTCTCACCGTCTGCGGCGGATATCAGATGCTGGGCCACTACTATGAAAATCAGGCTGGTGTACGCTGCGAATTTCTGGGGGCAATAGATTTTTATACAAAGAGCAAGCCCGGCAGATTGACCGGAAACTATTCTTTCCGTTGCTATCCGATTTCGGGCGGAAGTACGGTGTTTGGTTTTGAAAACCACAGCGGCAGAAGTTACCTTGGCCTGGATGTCTCACCGCTTGGCAAAGTTATAAATGGATTTGGTAATAACGGAGAGGATAAGACCGAGGGCGTAAGATATAAAAATGTGTTTGGCACCTACAGCCATGGCCCGGTATTACCGAAAAATCCGGAATTGTGCGATTTTATACTGAAAACAGCCCTCGAGCAAAAATACGGTAAATGCCAGCTTTTACCGCTTGACGATGATGCAGAGCACCGTGCTCATGCGGCTGTCGCCAGAAAGATGATGTATTAAGAATAACAATAGATGTTTGGGCAAGATACATTATGCCGGAATGAAATTGACTCAAGAAAATATATAAGCAGCCAGACGTTTAACGCAGAGCGACACTCGATATAACAGGAAAACCTATGATGAAAACAAATGAGCTTTCCCGTTGGGTGCCTTGCCCTATATGCGGAAGCAAGACACGGACAAAGGTATATGCAGATACCGTCCTTGTAAAGTTTCCTCTTTTTTGCCCTAAGTGTAAAAAGGAAACAAGAATTGATGTTGTACAACTGAAAATGGTAGTGAGCCACGAGCCAGATGTATAACACAGAGCCCGCTCCCCCATAACCGGAGGAGCGGGCTTATTTTATATTTTTGTGCCGTCTTGGCTGCGCATAGCGCCGAGAACAGACTCCAACACAGGAATTAGGGCGGCAGCTTCGGCTTCGTCGCATTTCTCAACAATAAGGCGCAACTGCCTTATTGCCGGGGATTCCCTTTCAAGTTCAGGATAGAAAACCTCTCTTGCATCTATGTTCATTGCTCGGATCAGGGGATACAGGACTTCCAACTTGGGATTACCCTTGTAGTTCTCGATATTCAGTATAGTTCGTACATCTTTACCTATCTTGTCAGCTACTTGGCGCTGTGTGTAGCCCGATTCACCACGGGCTCTCTTAAGGGCGTCGCCTAAAGGACGAGAATAATCTTGCATCACGATTCACCTCGCAGATATTCTACAATACCTTTTGCTCCGACAAAATTCATGCCGATTCACCTCTTTGGTGTAATGCAGCACACAGAAAACGTGAAACAGGAGCCGTGCCATGAAAAAAGTGCTGTTTTGCGGTGAATACTTGCCGCACATGAATTTCAATGTTCAGCACGCAAGAGGCACGCAAGTCAAGGTGAACTACAATACACATTAACTAGCTTTGGGACATTTTGTCCCGAGCCTATGCCCCGGTGCAGGTCGCCGCCGGAACTCCATTCAGATCAATCACCAAACAATTATCTGAATGGAGGAAAAATAAATGACCACTATAAATTTGAGAAATTACTATCCTTGGTATAAACACGATGAATACATAGAAGTCCCTGATGAGGTGGCGGCAGAGCTGAAGACTGACAAACTCTATGAGGCTTCCTATCAGCGGCAGCTCATGCGGAATAAGGCACACTACTCCCTTGACTGTGACGATGGCATTGAATACACCGCTTGCCTTGCCAATCCTACGCCGCAGGAACTGATAGAACGGATGGAGATGTTTTACTATCTCTGGAATGCGCTGAACTCTCTGCCGGAGACTCAGGGCAGAAGAGTGGATGCCTGTATTATCCTCGGTGCAAGTTATAGAGAGCAAGCCCGTATTGAAGGCGTTGGTAAAAGCTCTATAAGGATGTCGGTGCTTTACGGTTTGGAGAACATGAGAAAATATTTGAAAAATTATCTGTAATACACGCTCCGTTTGGCCGTTTTTTGTCATGGTATATGAGAAGTGTTTTTCACTTCGGACAAGTGAATATCCAATCGCTTGAAGGCTGACTGACGAGAAATGCTGTCTTATTACAGGCCAAGGAAATGAACAGCAGCCTTCAAAGAAAATGCCCCACAGGGAAAACCCCTGTGGGGCGAGGAGGGACAAATTGTCCCGATGTTTTTAGAAGGAGGTATCGCATGGAAGAAGTAAAACACTCTCATAAGTTATCCGTTGATGGCTACGAAATATCAGCAAGCTTTTCAGATAAAAAGAACCCCGCTGCCATTCGGCAGGCAAGGGATATCCTGCTCAAATCCTTTGCTGTTG
>JAFQQV010000026.1 GCA_017410425.1 Oscillospiraceae bacterium | reverse complement strand
TGGCTCTGGCCACCCAAATACTCAAAGAGAAGAGGGAGAAGATGTAATGGATTTTCCGTTTATTAAAGAAGCCATAACTCAGCTTTTCAGCAAGCCGAGCTGCAACATGTATCCTTTCGTCCCTGTTGAGGCGGCACCCAGATACCGTGGCCGTATCGTCTACCATGCAGACCGCTGCATTGCCTGTGGTATGTGTGAGCGTGTCTGTGCAGGCGGCGCCATTTCCCGTACCATCGAGAAGCTCCCCGATGACCAGGGCGAGAAGATCACCCTGAGCTTCGATCTAGGCTCCTGCACCTTCTGCAGCCACTGTGCCGATTTCTGCTCCCGTGATGCCATTGAGCTTACTCAGGACTATCATATGGTGGGCAGGACAGACGGTGATCTGGTGGTTTCCGGCAGTTTTGTGAAGGCTCCCCGCAAAAAGCCCGCAGCAAAGCCTGAGCCTGCCTGTGACGCAGGTCTGGTGGAGGGCGCTGCTCCTGCTGCACCCACCATATTCGCAAGGGACGACGGCAAGCCTGTGTACGACAGCAACAAGTGTGTATACTGCACCCTGTGCGCCAAGAAGTGCCCTGCAGGCGCCATCACCGTGGACAGAGCCAACAAGACCTGGACTCTGGACGAGGACAAGTGCGTTTCCTGCGGCACCTGTGCAGAGGTCTGCCCCAAGAATGCAATCATCACCTGATGATAAACAAAATAAAAAATCCATCCCATAGGGGATGGATTTTTTATTGGAATATGTTCTTCAATGCTTTCTCAAAGGCATTGTACAGGGGCTTGAACAGTACAAGGGTGATGATGAAATTTCCGGCGCAGTGGGCAATGTCAAAGGGAATGCCGCTTATCCACTTGGCAAGCACCATCTCCCAGCCGCCGATAAAATAATGGGGCAGGGCGTAGAGTGCGCCGAACAAAAGCCCGTGGAGCGCGGCGGTAAGTGCCCAGACCAGGGCAGAGCGGTTTTGCCGCAGGATTATGGCGGGGATGGCCAGCGCCGGCCAGAGATACCAATAGCAGGCCCACCACAGGCCAAAGCCCCATACAAGGCCCTCCAGCATGATGAACACCACAATGGCATAAAGACAGTTCCAGCCGAAGAAAACCGCTGTAAGGATGATTATAGGGGCTGTGAAATGAATATTAGGAAGCCCCGAAGCTGCCACCTGCAGCGCCAGCATCAAAGCTCCCAGCAGGCTCAGGATACATAGCTCCCGCAGGCTGGGCTTAGTACTGTACGATGCGGGCTTCATAGTGTTCACCGTCAGCTATATAGGTGTCGGAAATTCCGGTGGCAAGCTCAATGCCATCCTTATAGAACATCCAGTACTGGTTTTTGGCATCGTCGGCCTTTTCGCCGAATATGGCGGTGACCCAGAGCCCGTAGGGTCCTTCCTCTGCGTCAATGAGCTTTTCCTGCATCAGGGCTTCGCCAAGGGTTTCGGCATTGGTGTAAATGTCAAAATTCTTTGCCGTAGCTTCAAGCCCGGTAACTTCAAAGACGATGTGCTTATCCCCGACTACTGGCTCCGGGATTAGCACCAGTCTTGCCGCGCAGAACAGCGCCAAAAGCAGCACAAGGGCCGCGCACAGAATGATTTTTGCTTTTTTGGACATAAAAAATTCTCCTCTCCCAAGACAAACATACAAGGAGAAGAGAAAAGGACGCAATTATCCTGTCCGGTCAGCCGGGTGCCGCGGCTCCTTGAACGTTCCGGTGCTGAAAAAATGTACACCGCCGGGCAGGTATTCTGACTTAGAGCTTGCGCTCATCACAGTGACGGCCTCGCATGGAAATCTCATCCAAATTCCCCTGTAAAGAAGCAGATGCTTCAACCCGTGTCTTAAATTTTGCAGTCAGAGTATAACATATAAAACAGACTCAGGCAAGAAAAAAGCTCCCTCATTATGAGGGAGCTTTTGAAGTTTTATGCTTTTTTTGCTTTCACGCAGCAGGTCTTGTACAGACAGTAGACCACAACAGCCATGCCGATGCAGCAAAGGCTCATTGCGGGGTAGCAGAACATATACCAGTTACCGTGGCGCTGGACAAGATATTCGGTGGCACCTACACCGCCCAGACAGGCAATGAAGCCCAGCCAGCCCAGCCAGTGGTAAAAACGCATACCGTTTGCCTTGATGGAGTGTATGCTGTAGTAGACCAGCAGGGCCAGGATACATACACCGGCGGCAATCTGCACGATGCTGACAAAGCCGTTGGAGTGCAGAAAACTGGAGTCATAACGGGTGGAGTCCATAACGACCTCGGAGGCAGAATAGAACAGCACGAACATTCTTGCAGTGTCGCCGGCTGCTCTGCCGTGGCGCTTGGCAATGTTTCTTCTCCTGCCGAAGAAGGCCAGCAGCATATAGCAGATGATGAGCATTATTATGAAATGCATAAAGAAGGTGGCAAAACGGTACTCAACCGCACCGGTGGAGGTGGTGATGCCGGAGGCTATGGGCAACTGCTGGAGAGCGGGGGTCTGGAAAATTATCTTGCTGCGGCAGGCATTGTTGAAAAGAGAACTGAGCCTGATGAATGCAACTGCCAGTGCAGCGCCGGGGGCAAAGGCATCCAGCAGCTTTGCTGCGCTGCTGCAAAGGCCCAGAGCCTTGACGATAAGGGCTGCGATCAGTGCAGCAAGCAGAGCGGCGGAGAGCACATAGCTGCCGTTGGAGTAATCGGTCATGGCAGCGCCGAAGCTTGCGTACTGCTCAATATGAGCATACCAGTGTACAAAGCGGCACATGGGCACGGAAAGAAGTACTGTCAGAGGGATGAACAGCAGCATGCCGGAATTGCGCTCATTATTGCTTGCATTGAGGGCAAGGCTCATGCAGAGGCAAGAAAGCAAACCGAGAGTAATTACTATAGAACTCCAGTAAATGACAATGGAGCCGGAGTATATTGCAATAGGATTCACTTATCTCACCTCCTCGTTGGGAATCGCGGTGGCAAAGTAGATGATGTCGCTGACAGTACGCTCAAAACCAAAGTCAACATGGTTGATGGGAGCGCCGAACATGACGATCTCAGCAGTCTGGCCGCCGTCGAGGGTGTAGGCCTTCTGAACGCCCTTGGAGTAGATATAGCGTGCCAGCTCATTGATGGTGGCGCGGGGACGGGCGTCGGGAGTGTGGTTGATGGTCATGAGCAGATAATGCAGATCATCCGTCATGCCGATGCAGGAGCGGGAATACTCGGTATTGATTTCGCCAATGGGATAGGACTCACAGTACTGCAGCTCGCCGTTGTCAACCAGCACGGGGCCGAAGGCGATGGCAAAGACAACATCATTTTCCTCTATGAAGCGCTGGGCTTCGCCCTCGCCCATAAGCTCGCCTGCGCGGGAGAACAGCATGTCACCGCTGGCGGTGAAGAAGCAGGAGTCTACAGAGGCGGGGTTGTTGCGGTAGAGATTGCGCTGGTACACGGTGATGCCCAGATCGCGGAAGGCATAGAAGTCGCCGTTGATGGCGATGACAGCGTTGGACTGCTTTGCCATGTCGGATGCATAGTACTGTACGGAGGAGCTGTAGCTGTCCTCGGCAAGCTTGCGGCGGATCTGGGAGCCGTGGGCTACCTTGACCTCTGCCATGGTGCAGCAACGCTCATTTATATACTCCTTCCAGGCGATAACCATAATGGTGTCGTCCAGATAATACATGAACTCGGTGTCAGGCACAAAGTCTGCATTGGGGTCAAAGGTGACGGTCTGACCCTCCAGCAGGGGGGCAGCTCTCTTGATCAGGTCCTGAATCACAGCCACATCGGTGGTGCGGCCAAAGTTTTCGGGATTGGGAATGGGGGCGACAGTATCGCTCTCCTGCAGGGTGTAGATCTTCTTGATGTACGCGAGCTCACCCAGCGCATCACTGGCCACGTTATTCATATAAACGTCCAGCTTTTCGGAGAGCTTGAGCACGCTGCTGCTATCCACAGCGGTGACGCTGCCGGAGGCAGGATGAACATTAAAGAGTACCCAGGCCAGCATTGCCGCGCTGACCACAGCAAAGGCTATGCTCAGAAGACCATGCAGAGCAGAAAACTTCTTTGCAGGAGCCTGCTCAACATACTCTTCAACAGGCAGCTCAGGCTTCTCAACTCTCTCAGGCTTTGCGGGCTTTTCCTTTTTGAGCTTTTTATTCTTTGCCGGTTTTTCCTCAATTTTAGACTTGACGGCGGCATTCTTTTTTGCGGGGGCTGCGGGAACATCAACGCTGAAGGAAAATTCAGGCTTTGCGGCAGGGGCCTTCTTTGAGGAGGCGTTCATTGCGGCGCGTCTTTCCTTGGCTTCCTTCTTGATGCTTTCACGGCTGAAAAGGGCTTCAAACTCTGCAAAACTGCTGCCGGCAGCTTTGCTGCGCTTTTCGGCAGGCTCATTTTTTCTGGCGGCAGGGGCAGCTTTTTCAGCCATGGTGGCAGGAGCAGGTTTTTCAACAGGCTTTGCAGCGGGTATGGCGTCAATTTTTATGGTCTTTTCTTCAAGGAGGGCGGCAGTCTCCGCTACAGGGACAGCCTCAGGCTCTTCGACAGGCTCTGTAAAGAATTCCGTTTTGCCGGAAAACTCCGCCAGGATGTCGTCGAGATCATCAAAAGTATAGTTTTCTTTACTCATGCTTTGTTTCTCCGTGTCAATATCCGGCTCCGCCGTTGAGCGCTCTAAGCAGGGCGGGGCTTGCAAGAACCTGCCATTCACCGTCTACATAGTCCAGTTCCAGCTGCAGATTTATGCTCTTGTAAAAGCTTTCTGCATTGTTGAGAACTGCGGTGATTGCGTTGAGATATGCTTCGTCAGTAACTTCAGGCAGATAATTTCTGTTTGCATCATAGATCTCGTTCATGGAGCGGCTCTCCACGATGAGCTTGAGCTGCTTGGGGGTTTCCTCCACAATAGCGGCTTCCATTGCGGTCAGATCAAGATAGCTGAATGTAATGGGCTGCTTTGCGATAAGCTTATCGACGCTGCATTCACCAGCCAGCTCAAAGCTGAAGCTCTGGTGCAGTGCGTCGTGTACCTTCTGAGCGGCTGTGGTGGAGGGCTGCTTTTCAAGGCCCAGATCTGAGTAATCACGCAAAAGCTCATATGCGCGATCATAGTTGCCGCTACAGATGGAATCCATGAATTCCTGGGCGGTCTGCTGAGGATCGCCGCTGGGCTTTGCATATACGGTGCCGGAGTGCATACCGATAACGCACATCAGCATGGCGGCAGCGCTGATGATAATGGCAATCAGCAGCCAGAAGAATTTAATGCGGTATTTTACGCAAAGGCTGATGCACAGCACAAGGCTGAGCACAACAAAGAATGCGATTGCCACGATGGACACAAAGGGGAAGGGCTTTTCCACAGGCTCCGGTTCGGGAGTGGCAGTGGGCTCGGGCGTAGGCTCGGGCGTGGCGGTAGGCTCAGGAGTAGCGGCTGCCTTGGCCACCAGATACTCGGTGTACTCGCACATTGTAGTGGCATATGCGGTGAGCAGGCCTTCAGGATCGGCAACGTTCTGGGTGAACATTACAAGGGCAATAGGCTCTGTAGTGAAGGCGATGCCGCAGTCATTCATGTTGACGCGGGCATACTCACTGTAGTAACCGTACTTGTGGGCAATTTTGAAGCGGGGCTCATAGAGCTTGAAGAAACGCTCAGGCTCAGCCTTCTGCATGGTCTCAATCATGCCGGGGAAACGCTCCTGCTCGTTGTACAGAAGCTTCAGGCAGTTGGCAAATTCGCGGGCGGTGTACTTGTTGTTGAAGGAATCGTTGGGGTCAAGGCTTGCATAATCACTGCCCATGTAATCAGAGGTCAGCTCACGGAACTTATCATAGCCGCCCAGAATGTCGTAGAGGAACATGCTCTGGTCATTATCGGAATAGATAATGGAATAGTCGCGCACTTCTTCATAGGGGAAGGAGTAGATCCATTCCAGCTCACCGCTGTTGATTTTATCGGTGAAGTACATGTTCAGGGGCAGCTTGTACATGGAGGCTGCCACCATGTAAGTGTCGGGATTGACATAGTATTCATCACCGCTGACAAGGTTGACATAGGCAGCGCAGACATTGTCCCTGCTGGCGTTGAACTTTACGAGCAGGGCATCAAAAATTTCATCCCAGCTCTTTCCTTCAAATTCTATTTCATCGCTCTGCTCAGCTTCAACAGGCTCCAAAGCATCTGCGGCCCAGGCGGAGGCAGACATGGAAAAGCAGAGCGTCAATACGGCAAGTGCCGCGAGAATTCTTCTGTAAACTTTCATCAGGTATCTCCGAATCAAAAAATGTGTATCGTCCTATTTTACCATTAATATTGCCATTTTCAAGGGGAATTTGTAAAAATAAGCCGCTTTAGCTGACGGCTATAATACAAAGTCGCCGCGCAGGGCATATTATATACAAAGACGGGAAAAATCTATTCATATCTGTGGAGGATCAGCTATGTCCATACCGAATATGATAACTCTCGTCAGAATTGTTCTGACTCCTGTGTTTGTTTGCTTTTATCTGGAGGGCGAGAAAAATGCTGCCCTGACAATATTGGCGGCAGCGGCGTTCAGCGATATGCTGGATGGTTTTATTGCCCGAAACTTCAATATGATAACGCCCCTGGGCAAGGTGCTGGACCCTGTAGCCGACAAGCTTTTGCAGCTGGCTATGCTGCTGTGTCTCGTGTCCTTCCGGCCGGAGCTCTGGCTTTTGCTGATGCTGCATATGCTGCGTGAGGGTCTGCTTGGGGCCATGGGCTATGTGGTGTACAGACGCTGCGGCAGTCTTATAGGTTCCCGCTGGTACGGGAAGCTCTGCACAGCGCTTTTGTATGCTTTCCTTGGCAGCGCCCTGATCTGGCCCCAAATGCCGCAGAGTATTGTGGATACTGGAATTTTTGGCTGCAGCCTGCTGATTATATACTGCCTCTGCCGCTACGCCGCAGAGTATGTGCGACTTTTGCACGAGGGCAGGGAAACCATAAAAAACCACCTTGAATCCCAGTGAAAACGGATTCAAGGTGGAAAGGAAAAATAATGCCGCCGGTCGATGGGTTGTCCCTGAAAGGGCAGCTCATGACCTTGCAGCATTATTTTGACGTGGGCCGGGAAGTGGTTATCATGCGTTGTTTTGTGAAAACCAACTTAAAGCCCAACGCAGTGGGTTTAAGTTGGGAAGGAAAAATAACTGTGTCTGTCGATGTACCGCCCCGAAAGGGGCGGCACATGACACTCACAGTTATTTTGACGAAAGACCTGCTTTTTCCATGAACTTGTTGATGTCCACAACGCAGCGCTTGTGGATGCAGGTGCCTACCAGCTGCTCGCCGCAGTAGGACTTGATGTCGAAGGTGAGAAAGCGGTTTTTCACGATCTCAACCAGCTCGCTTTCGGTGCGGACGGTTTCACCGATGGGGGTGGCGGCAAGATGCTGCACATCAAGGCCGATGCCCACGGTGGAAAAGCCCTCATCCATATAAGGCATAACGGAGGAGAGAGCTGCACGCTCCATGCAGGCGATCATGCTGGGGGTGGAGAAAACATCCAGTGCGCCGCTGCCAACTGCGCTGGCCACATTAGTCATGTCCACAACGACCTCGTCATGGCCCTTGATACCGACGGTAAGTTCCATATTAATATCTCCAATCTCCGGCAAAGCCGGTAATTATTTTACTTTATGATTATATCCTGTTTTGGCCTGGACGGCAATATCAGCCTTCCGCAATGTGCATGGCGCGAAGCTCCCGGTTTTCAATGCGCTTTATGATCTCGAAGGCGTGGGGCTCCAGATAGTCCCAGCCGCCATCGCTCAGGCGCTGCCGTTTGAGATTGATGATAAACTCCTTGCAGATGTCCTCAATTACAAGCTCCTTGAGCTTTGAGCCTTCGGCATCGTTTTCCGCTGTCAGCAGAAATTCCAGGGCCTCCTTCATATAGGCCATTTTTTCAAGCCCCTCCATGGCTCTCAGCTGCCATTTGTAATAAGGCATGTGGCGGCGGTTGAGAAGATAGATGCCCTCACAGGCGGCGTTTACAAAGCGGCTGAGGCAGAGCATGGCGGCACCGTATTCCCCACGCTTTATCATACGGGGATAGTTATACTGCCCGGTCTGGGCCATTTCAATGGCCCTTGCAGCCAGCTTCTTAAGGCGCACATCCTCCGGCATAGCGTGGAGCAGCTTTTCTCTTATAGCAGTGAAAAGCCCCAGATCATCACGCCAGACCTCTCCGTTTGTGGCCTCGGCCAGGGCGTAGGAGGGCAGACTCAGCCAGTGCAGCAGCTCCTCCGGTGCGCCGGGCGCGCCGGTATAGCGGCGGTAAAAATCGGATATGCGGCAGACGCCCCGGTTGCTCTCTGCCATGGCGCTGCGGGCTTCGGCGGATTTTATGGGCAGGCTGCGGTAGGCCCGGCTCAGCTCCACGCCGATTTCCCGATCGGTTTCATCATCCAGCCAGAGACAGAAGCCAATGGGAAAATCGTGGTCCCTGCTCTGTTCATCATCAAAGCCGAAGCACTCCGAGCCGTGGCCCGCAAGGCCCACGGCGATACGCCCTTCATATTCGGGAAAGAGCCTGTGTATCATCTCAGCGCCATGGTTGAGATAGAGCTCTCTTGCTTCCTTAAGACCCTGCATATATGCTCTCCGCCCTTTCCTTCAGCTCCTTCGCATAGAGGAAATAGCCAAAATAGTCAAAGCTGGGGGCGCACTTGGATATGGTGAAGGCGTGGTAGCCATCCCGGGGCAGTGAGGCTTCGTTAAGGCAGTCCCAGGCTTTTTCCATGCATTCATATATGCGCTCATCCTCAAGGTCAAGCTTTGCGTACATCTCTGCCATGTTGCAGTAAGTCACAGCCATGTCGTTGCCGGAATTGGCTATGGCGGAGATGAGCTTCAGGGCAAGCTTGAAAAAGCGTTCTGCCGAGGCAATGTCGCCGGCGTCGGCGTAGCTCAGGGCCATGTTGTTGTAAAGCCCGGGGAAGCGGTAGTCCGTGGGGTCAAGCTTTGCGGAGTAGACCCTTGATACATGGCAGAAAATGGGGATAGAGTCCTTGGCCCTGCCAAAGCACTTCATGGTGGTGGCGGCATTGAGCATGACGGTGGCGCCGGATACAGTCTCGCCCATGTGGTGCTCACGGATAAGGGCGAGGGCCTCGTTGGCGCAGCGCAGGCCTTTTTCCTCGCTCATACTGCGTCGGTACTGGCCCAGAAGCTCGGAGAGCATGCTCAGCTCACCCCGCCAGTCGCCCATGCTTCGGGCCTCGCTGAGCTTAGCTTCAAGGAAGCCCTGAGCCTCGCTCTCCCGGCCCTGGGCGTAGAGTGAGTCCAGCGTGCGGATAATCTCCGGCACGTCAATGCTTTTCTCGCAGGGGGCAGTGTCGGGCTTGCCGGTATATTGTGTGGTGTCGAATATGCAGCAGTTTTCGTTATGGTCCATAATGCTCCTATCTTGAAAGGGAAGTGTTATAAGGTGTATAATAGATTAAAGAAAAGATTTCCTATGGAGGCTAATGAATGAGCAACAGGCTTAAAAACGAGGGCTCACCCTATCTGCGCCAACACAGCGAAAATCCTGTGGATTGGTATCCCTGGGGGGATGAGGCCTTTGAAAAGGCAAGGACAGAGAACAAGCCCATCTTCCTCAGTATCGGCTATTCCACCTGTCACTGGTGCCATGTGATGGCCCATGAGAGCTTTGAAGACAAAGCCCTTGCGGATATTTTGAATGAAAACTATGTTCCTGTCAAGGTGGATCGTGAGGAACGCCCGGATGTGGACAGTGTGTATATGCAGGCCTGCACCAGCTTAAACGGCAGCGGCGGCTGGCCTCTGACCGTGGTGACCACTCCTGAGGGCGCACCCTTCTTTGTGGGCACCTATCTGCCGCTGGAAAACCGGGCCGGCAGGATGGGGCTTAAGACTCTGCTCAATGCCCTGGCCCTGAAGTGGCAGACCGAGCGGGAAGACCTTCTGCAAAGCAGCGCCGAGATCCTGAAATTCCTGCAGCGGGAAGCAAAACGCAATATGGGCGCAAAGCAGCGGAATCTGCCCCAGAAGGCGGCGGAGCAGCTTATGGACTCTTATGATGAAGAATATGGCGGCTTTGGCAGAGCGCCCAAGTTCCCCAGCCCCCAGAACCTGCTGTTTCTGATGGAACATTCAAAGCTCACAGGCCTCAGAAAGCTGCGCGAGGCGGTGGAAAATACCTTGCGCCAGATGTACCGCGGCGGCATATATGACCATTTCGGCGGCGGCTTCTGCCGCTATGCAACGGACAGGGAGTGGCTTGTGCCCCACTTTGAAAAGACCCTTTACGATAATGCCATGCTGGCTCTCTGCTATACCGAAGCCTGGCAGGATGGGCATATGGCCCTATACCGCAATGTGGCCGAGGCCACGCTGGACTACTGTCTGCGGGAGCTGAAGGCTGAGGATGGCGGATTTTACTCCGGCCAGGATGCAGACAGTGATGGCGTGGAAGGCGCCTACTACCTCTTTACGGAAAACGAGGTTAAGGGCATACTTGGCGGCGAGGCCGGCAAGCACTTCTGCGAGTGCTATGACATCACTGCCGAAGGCAACTTTGAGGGCAGGAGCATACCCAACCTGCTGCTCAACCAGCGCTGGAACCTGCTGCCTGAAGGCTATGAGGAATACCGGGAAAAGCTTCGCATCTACCGGAAGGAGCGCATGGCGCTTTTCACCGATGATAAGATCCTCACCGCTAGAAACGGCCTGATGCTTATGGCTCTCTCCAGAGCTGCCAAGGCTTTTGGCGACAGGCGTTATCTCATGGAGGCACAGGAACTGGCAAAGTTCATTGAGACTAAGCTCTGCGAAAAGGGCAGGCTCCACGCCATGCTCATGGGCACTGAGGCCAAGCACCCCGCCCAGCTGGACGACATTGCATTTTATGCCTTGGGCCTGCTGGAGCTTTACGATGCTGACTTTGAGCCTGAGCATATCGCCCGGGCCATGAGCCTTGCTGATGAAATCATAAAGAACTTCTCCGATCCTGCCGGCGGCTTCTTCCGCACAGCGGAGGACGCTGAAAAGCTTATAATCCGGCCCAAGGAGATTTTTGACGGGGCTATCCCCTCCGGCAATACTGCGGCGGCAGCCCTGCTTTCAAAGCTCTACAGGCTTACAGCCAGGGCAGAACTGGGTGAGGCTCTGGACCGTCAGCTGGGCTTTATAGCCGCAAGTCTCGGAAACTACCCCGCCGGCGCCGCCTTCGCAATGACAGCCTTTGCGCTGCGCGACAGCGGCAGCAGGGAGATGGTCTGTGCCCTGCCGGATGAAAGCCTTACGGATGAGCTGAAGGCTGTGCTCTCCCGCTGGGCACCGGAGCTGAGCCTTATTGTAAAGACGCCTTCCAATGCTGAAAAGTTTGCCCGAATCGCCCCCTTTACTGCCGATATGCAGCCGCAAAAGGGCAAGGCAGCCTACTATATCTGCAAGGACGGAAGCTGCAGCCTGCCAGTGACTTATTGAGGAAAAGACTATGCAAAAGACAAAAAGAACAATAGCCCTGCTGCTTGCAGCCGCAATGGTATTCAGCCTCTGCGGCTGCAGGAAAAAGGACAGGAAAAAAGATGAGGCCACGGCTCAGCCCATTGCCACCGCCATGCCCAATGATCCTTTCGAGGTGAAGCTGACGCCGGAAAATCTCTTTGACTATTTCTACTACAAGGAGTACCGCAAGGATGTGCGCGGCGGGGATGACAGCAAAATCCTCTCCTCCCAGATCTCCTACGGCCTGCAGCTTAAAGAGCAGTACACCGCCGCCAATGATCCCGAGCTCAAGGACACCATGAAGGTCCGCTTTGAGGCGGCGGGCGTGGTGCTCACGGGCGAGTATGTGGTGGACTTTGATACTCTACAGTATACCGGCACCACCTACAATGCCGACAGCTCCAAAATCAGCGAGGAGCTGGTGTTCTGGCCCAAGGGGGACAGAACCACTAACTGGGCCTTCGGAAACTATTCCTCCACATACATACTGTATCTTGAAAACTTCAGGATCACCGAAGTTTCCGGCAGTGTATGGCTGAAACGCGCCGAGCCCAAGAATGAAAATGTGCAATAAAAAAAGACAGGCATTGCCTGCCTTTTTTTCTTATCTGTACACCAATGCGATGGCCTTGCCGTCTTTTATACAGAAGCTGCCGCCGCCTCCCTCGATGAGCTCTCCTTCATAGATAATATCCATGCAGTCGTGCAGGCTTATCTCCGGCGTCATGCAGTCGTGTATATCCATGTTCTCAAACTTTGCATCCATCACTGTATAAAGGGCGATGGCGCCCTGTGAGCAGTCGTAAATCTCGGTGTTCTTCACCGCAATGTCGGAGCAGCAGTAGGCCTGGATGCCCAGTATGCCGCAGCCGTAGAGATGGCAGTCTTCAATGTCTATGCCCCAGCAGTTTTCAAAGTTCAGCACGCCGCCGGCGCAGCTGCCCGGCTCCTCGGTGTGCCCGGCGGTAAAGCCGGAGAGCCGGAGATTATCGCAGTTTACAAAATGCAGCACATCCGCATATCTGGGGATTGCGGCAATGACAGTGCCTTCCTCAGCTATAATGCTCAGATTGCTGACGCCGCTGATGATGAGGCTGGGGCCGTCAAAGGCATCGTTCCAGTAGTAATAATCCGTGCCGTAGGCGCCGTAGTCCGTGGCGGTACTCAGGTCGTAGGTAGCGGACTTGAGCTTTATCACAGTGTCACTGCCGATGGCGGCGAGAAATTCATCCACAGTGCTGACAGTGACTTCTCTCAGGCCATCTTCGTTCACTGTCTCATCAAGCTCAACCGGGGCGGCCTCAATGGGGCCTTCGTACTTTGCCTTCTCCCGCTGCATGGCTTCAATATCATCCCGGGTCAGGGGCTTGCCTTCAGTGTTGAGCGCAGGCAGCTGGCCAAAGGGGAGAGGGTCAGCATTCGAGTCAAAGCTGCACTTATCAACTATAGGGCTGTAGCCCACAGCGTCAAAGAGGCACTGGGTAAAGGTATTGTCCCTTACTTCACTGCCCAGAAGATTTACCTGCTGGGAGTAGCTGCTGGAGATAAGGCAGGCGGCCTCGTTTTCGTAAATGTCACAGTTGACAATGGCAAAGCCCTTGCTGGTTTCCACCTGGAAAAGGCCGCCGTAAAAATCACTGCCGTTGTTGTGGATTTTGCAGTCTTCAAGCCGTACATCGTTGCAGGAATTAAGCTGCACAGCCTTCTGGCTGCAGTCGTAAATGTGGCTGTTGCTGACAGTGATGGCCTTGCTGTTGTATGCCTGCAGGCCGATAATGCCGCAGCCGAAGAGATAGCTGTCTTCTATCTTCACCTCCTCACAGCCGTCCAGATACACAACTCCGCCGGCGCAGAGGCCGGGCTCGGGGCTGTGGCCCAGGGTGAGATTCTGAATGGTGATGCCGGAGCAGTCTTCAAAAGTGATAACATCGGCGTATCTGGGCTGGGTGAGGATTTCAGTCTTCTCCACATTGCCGCAGATGCGAAGCCCGTTTATGCCGCTGATAACCAGCTCGTAGCCGTCATAGCTTTCCTGCCAGTACCAGTTTTCGCCGCTGGCTGTGCCGTAGCCTGTGGCAAGGCTCAGGTCGTAGACACCCTCGGAAAGGGAGAGAACCCTGTTGTTGCCGATAGCTGCAAGAAGCTCGTCAACTGTGCTGACCTGAAAAATGCTCTCTCCGGTGACGCTCTGGCCCTGAGGCAAAGCATAGGGAGGGGTTTCGGAGGCGGGCGGCTCACTGGGAGGCGCGGTGGTCTCAGTGGCTTCCATCTGGCAACCAGCCAGCACCATCAGACACATAAGGCAGAATATTATTCCAAGGCAAATCTGTTTGATCTTCATTGTTCTGTACCTTCCCCGTATTTTATCTGTGTTTCTTTTGACGGCGGCTTTTGGGCAAAGTTCCCATGAATGTATATTTAATGAAATCTTAAGAATTTGACTTTGCATTGCAAAGCAAGTACAATGAAAGAAAAAACTGGAGGAAACTGCTATGCTAATTGCCGCCGCCGCAAAGGGTGCAGGGCTTGATGCCCTTATCCCGGAAAAATATGAGGACAGCAGCCATCTGCTCATTGTTGAGACTGATACCATGGAGATTATAAGCTGCCATGAAAAGAAGGATGAGCTGGGCGCAGACTTTGTGAAGCCCATGGCAGACAGCTGGTGTGAGGCCATAGTCTGCGGAAAGATTCCCCGGGAAATTTTTACTCTTATTGCAGATAATGGCATCAGCCGCTATAACGGTGCCGGCCTCAGCGCTGCCGAGGGCCTGAAGGGTGCGGAAGACAACTCCCTGCCCATGATGGTCAAGGAGTGAGCTTATGATAAAAATCGCTTTCAATAAGCAGGCTACCGGCAAAGCGGATGTCTCGGCCTACGGGATGGAAACGGCAAAGAAAGCCCGGGCCTTCCACAGCTCCATCCCCGACTATGCTCCCACCCCGCTGCGGGAGCTGGGCTGCCTTGCGGAAAGCCTGGGCGTTGGCGGCATCTTCGTAAAGGACGAGAGCCAGCGCTTTGAGCTCAATGCCTTCAAGGTTTTGGGCGGCAGCTTTGCCATCGGCAGCCATATCGCTTCCCTCATGGGGGAGGATATTGCAGCCATGCCTTATGAGCGCATGTGCGGCGACGAGGTGCGAAAGGCTCTGGGTCAGCAGACTTTTGTCACCGCCACCGACGGCAACCACGGCCGCGGCGTTGCCTGGACGGCCAGCAAGCTTGGGCAGAAGAGCGTTGTCCACATGCCTGAGGGCACAGCCTCAGAGCGGCTTGAAAACATCCGAAGACTGGGCGCAGATGCTAATATAACTGACCCCACATATGATGACTGCGTGCGTAGAGCCGCAAAGGATGCGGCTGAAAATGGCTGGCTTCTGGTGCAGGATACTTCATGGGATGGCTATGAGCGCATACCCGGCCTTATCATGCAGGGCTATACCACCATGGCCCTTGAGGCGGTGGAGCAGCTGGGAGATAAAAAGCCCACACACCTTTTCCTGCAGGCAGGTGTAGGCTCCATGGCGGCTGCCGTGGCGGCCTTCATGGTAAACTATTACGGCGAAGCTCGCCCGAAGATAATTATTGTGGAGCCCCATACCGCTGACTGCCACTATCTAACGGCTGCGGCGGATGACGGAAAGCTCCATCTGATTTCCGGCGGCATGGACAGCATGATGGCGGGCCTCTGCTGCGGTGAGCCCTGCCCCATTGCCTGGGAGATTCTGAAGGACTATGCTGATGCCTTTGCCTCCATTCCGGACTCCGCCTCTGCCGAGGCCATGTGGCGCCTTGCCTGGCCTGTGGGCACTGATCCTGTCACCGTCTCCGGTGAAAGCGGCGCTGCCGGTATGGGCCTTGCGCTGACGCTTTTCAAGGAGGAAAACGCTGAGCTTAAAAAGAAGCTGGGTATTGATGAAAACTCTGTGCTGCTCTGCTTTTCCACCGAGGGTGACACGGATAAGGAAAACTATAAAAAGATTACCGGAAAATAAAAAAAGCAGGTCATATGACCTGCTTTTTATAATACTTCGTCCAGAAATTCTTTATACACTTTTCTGTAGCCTTCCAGATCCACAATGTAGCTCAGGCCATGTCCGGCATTCTTGCCGGTGAAGAAAAACTTCTTTGTGGGACAGGCATCGTAATTTTCCAGACCCATCTCATAGGGCACAAAGCGGTCGTCATCGCCGTGGATGAAGAAAACCGGCAGCTTGCAGTTTTTAAGGGCCCTGACGGGGGTGTTTGAGCAGATGTCAAAGCCGCCGAAGATAAGGCCGCCCAGCCGGATGAAAGGAAAAAGCAGCTGAGGATAGTGCCGCTTTCGCATCACATGGCGGATGATTTTTTCAGGGCTTGAGTAGCCGCAGTCGGCAAGGATGCCCACCACATTTTCCGGCAATTCAAGCTCTGAGGCCATCATCACCGTGGCAGCGCCCATGGAGACGCCTTTGAGAATAATTGGCTGCTCTGCGCCGAAGCGCTGGTTTATGTACTCAATCCAGGCAAGGCAGTCCCGGCTTTCCTTGATGCCGAAGGAGAGATATTTGCCATCGCTCTTGCCGTGGGCGCGCTGAGTCACCAGCAGCACATTGTGCCCGTTTATAACGGCGTCCCTTATTGCGCCGCTGAAATCCAGCAGGGCATCGCTGCGGTAGCCGTGCATGAGAATGTGTATGGGCGCTTTTTCCTTCTGCAGATAGAGCCTTCCGTGCAGGCGTAGACCATCGTTTTGGTGCCAGACCTCCTCATAGGGCAGGGCGGCGGATTCGTCAATCAGGGCGAAGATCCTGTCCTTTATCTCCAGATACTGCTTTCCCGGCGGCAGATGAATGTCGTCCTGAGAGCTATGGTCACCGGCAAAAACCATCTGGGCGCAGATATAGGAGACAAGCAGCACAAGGGCGATGAGAATAACAAGAATAATAAAAGGCAAGGGGAAGACTCCTTTTTTGAGTTTTTTATGATTATAGTGCTGGAATTGATCAATATCAAGAGGCAGCGTTGTGAACAGGGCAGTTTTGTGCTATTATCGTTTCAGCAAAGGGGGAAAGAATATGCTTAGAAAACTCTATCCCGGCGGGAAGAAAAAAGCCTTCAACATCACATATGATGACGGCGTGTATCAGGATGTCCGTTTCGTGATGCTTATGAATAAATATGGCCTTAAGGGCACATTCAACCTGAATTCCGCGCTTATGGAGCAGGAATTTACGTGGCAGCATGAAAGCGGCCTCAGAATACGCCGCCTGCCCGCTGAGCTTGCCCTGCACCTTTACGATGGGCATGAGGTGGCAAGCCACAGCCTGACGCACCCCTATATGGAGGGCATGGGTGAGGAGCATATTATGTATGAGCTGGGCCATGACAAGTGGCAGCTGGAGCAGCTTTTCGGCAGGGAAGTCACAGGCTTTGCAGTGCCCTTTGACTATTTCAGCGATCTTATTGCAGACTGCGCGAAGCGCCTGGGCTTTGAGTATGCCCGCTGCTCGGAGGAACGCTACAGCTATCAGCCGCCGGAGAACTATTACCATTGGGCTGCCGGCACATACCACATTATGCCCGGCTTCCGGGATTTTGTGGAGGGCTTTTTCCATACGGATGAGGAGCTGGCCCTCTGTCAGATTGTGGGCCATTCCTATGATCTGGACCTGGGCAGTATGTGGGATGAGATGGAGAATATCCTCAGCCGCGTGGCAGAGAGTGGGGACATAGCCTCCATGACAAACGCTGAGCTTGTGCGCTATCTGCGGGCCATAAGGGCGGCGGAGATTTCGGATAAATATATTCGCAACAGCTCCGACACAGAACTGTGGTTTGAACTTGAGGGCAAAATCATTGCTCTTAAAGCCTATGAGGAAATTATAATATAAAAAATAAAGCCAGAGCTTTAGCTCTGGTTTTATTTTTTACTTTTTCTTTTTGCCGAAGATGCTGCGGCCTGCATCGCCGTCCAGATCGCCCATGGAGGCGGCGAACTGGCGCAGCAGCTCCTTCTGGGAGTGGCTCAGGTTCTTGGGAACCTTGATGGTGACGGAGATGAACTGGTCGCCGCGGCCGCTGCCTCTCAGATAGGGGATGCCCTTGCCCTTGAGGCGGAAAACGGCGCCGGGCTGGGTGCCCTCGGGTATGTTCAGCTTCACCTTGCCGTCGATGGTGGGAACCTCAATCTCTGCACCCAGAACGGCCTGAGCGTAGCTGATCTCCTGCTCCAAAAGGACGGAGGTGCCGTCGCGCTCAAACTTTGCGTGGGGACGTACGCTGACGGAGACCAGCAGGTCGCCGTTGGGGCCGCCATTGATGCCGGCGTTGCCTGCCCCGGTTTTGGAGATGGTCTGACCATCGTCAATGCCTGCGGGGACGTTCACTTCTATCTTCTGCTGGCGGCGTACATTGCCTTTGCCCTTACAGGTTTTGCAGGGCTGGTGGATGATCTTGCCGGTACCGCCGCACTTGGGACAGCTGGTGGTAGACTGTACCACGCCGAAGGGGGTGCGCTGGCTTACGCGCACTTGGCCGCTGCCGCCGCAGTCGGGACAGATTTCGGGGGTGGTGCCCTCAGCGCAGCCGCTGCCGCCGCAGTCAGGGCAGCTCTCCACACGGATGACGGTAACTTCCTTCTTGCAGCCAAAGGCAGCTTCCTCGAAGCTTATGTTCACATTGGTGCGGATGTTTTCACCCTTGCGGGGTGCATTGGGGTTGGAGCGGGTGCCGCCGCCAAAGCCGCCGAAGCCGCCGAATATGTCGCCAAAGATATCGCCGAAACCGCCAAAGCCATCAAAGCCGCCGAAGCCGCCGGCACCGTTGAAGCCTGCATTGGGATCAAAGGCGGCATGGCCGAACTGGTCATACTTCTTGCGCTTTTCCTCGTCGGAAAGAATCTCGTAGGCAAGGTTTGCCTCCTTGCAGCGCTCCTCGCAGTCCTTATCACCGGGGTGCAGGTCGGGGTGGTTTTCCTTGATTATCTTCCTGTATGCTTTTTTTATCTCGTCTGCTGTGGCACTTTTCTGTACGCCCAGCACTTCGTAGTAATCGCGTTTTTCTGCCATATATGCTCCTTATTGAATCTCAACTTTATTAAGCATATACGCACCATTGAGGCGGGGTGAATACCTCGCCTCAATAATGGTCTATGATAACAGGTTTATTACTTGTCGTCGTCAACTACGGTGTAGTCTGCATCGTAGTAGTCCTGGCCGCCTGCAGCGCCGCCGTTGAAGCCTGCGCCGGGATCGCCTGCGCCCTGTGCGGCGCCTGCTGCCTGGTACATCTTCTCGCTCAGCTTGTAGAATGCCTGGGTCAGCTCCTCGGTTGCGGCCTTGATGGCTGCGGTGTCGGTGCCGGTGAGAGCGGTCTTCAGGGCCTGCAGCTTGTTTTCGACCTCTGCCTTCTCGGCGGGATCCAGCTTGTCGCCCAGCTCGGCGAGAGTCTTCTCGGTCTGGTAGACCATCTGATCGCCCTGGTTGCGGGTGTCGACCTCTTCCTTGCGCTTTGCATCCTCTTCGGCGTACATCTCGGCTTCCTTGACTGCCTTTTCGATGTCTTCCTTGGACATGTTGGTGGAGGCGGTGATGGTGATGTGCTGCTCCTTGCCGGTGCCCATATCCTTGGCGGATACGTTTACGATGCCGTTTGCGTCGATGTTGAAGGTGACCTCAATCTGGGGAACGCCGCGGCGTGCGGGAGCGATGCCGTCCAGGTGGAAGCGGCCGAGACTCTTGTTGTATGCTGCCATCTCGCGCTCGCCCTGCAGAACGTTGACCTCAACGGAGGTCTGGTTGTCAGCGGCGGTGGAGAAAATCTGGCTCTTGGTGGTGGGGATGGTGGTGTTGCGCTCAATGAGTCTGGTGCAGACGCCGCCCAGAGTCTCAATGCCCAGGGACAGGGGGGTAACGTCCAGCAGAACGATACCGTCAACATCCTGGGACAGAACGCCGCCCTGAATTGCAGCGCCCAGAGCAACGCACTCATCGGGGTTGATGCCCTTGAAGCCTTCCTGGCCGATGATGGACTTGACCATCTCCTGAACTGCGGGGATACGGCTGGAGCCGCCGACCATTAGGACCTTGTTGATCTCGCTGGCCTTCAGACCGGAGTCGGACAGAGCCTGCTTTACGGGGCCCGTGGTCTTTTCAACCAGGTGGTGGGTCAGCTCGTTGAACTTTGCACGGCTGAGGGTCAGGTCCAGATGCTTGGGACCGGTGGCGTCAGCGGTGATGTAGGGCAGATTGATGTTGGAAGTGGTAACGCCGGAGAGCTCAACCTTTGCCTTCTCGGCAGCCTCGCGCAGACGCTGCATTGCAACCTTGTCGGCAGACAGGTCGATGCCTTCGGCCTTCTTGAACTCGGCAACCAGATACTTCATCACGGCTTCGTCAAAGTCGTCGCCGCCCAGACGGTTGTTGCCTGCGGTGGCCAGAACTTCGATAACACCGTCGTCAATCTCAAGAATGGAAACGTCGAAGGTGCCGCCGCCCAGGTCGTAAACCATGACCTTCTGGGTGGTTTCCTTGTCCAGACCGTAGGCCAGAGCTGCTGCGGTGGGCTCGTTGATGATACGCTTGACGTCAAGACCGGCGATGCGGCCTGCGTCCTTGGTGGCCTGACGCTGAGCGTCAGTGAAGTATGCGGGAACAGTGATGACAGCCTCGGTGACAGTGGTGCCCAGATATGCCTCGGCATCAGCCTTCAGCTTCTGCAGAACCATTGCGGAAATCTCCTGGGGAGTGTATGCCTTGCCGTCAATGTTGACCTTGTAGTTGGTACCCATCTCGCGCTTGATGGAAGAGACGGTGCGGTCGGGATTGGTGACAGCCTGACGCTTTGCAACCTGGCCGACCATACGCTCGCCGGTCTTGGAGAATGCGACCACAGAGGGAGTGGTGCGTGCGCCTTCAGCGTTTGCGATAACTACGGCCTCGCCGCCTTCCATAACGGCAACGCAGCTGTTGGTAGTACCAAGATCTATACCGATGATTTTACCCATTTTAATTTTCCTCCTGATATATAAAGATTAATTTGTATACTGATTAATTTGCCACTTTTACCATGGCGAAGCGGATGACCTTTTCACCCATTTTGAAGCCTTCCTGGAAGACCTCAACGATCTCATTTTCGCCCTTGCTCTCATCGTCAACATGCATTACTGCGTTGTGATAAGCGGGGTCAAAGCTCTGACCCAGGCTTTCAATCCTTTCAACACCCAGCTTTTCCATGGTGGAATTGAACTGAGCCATTATCATCTCAACGCCCTTTGCGTAGGCTGTATCCTCAGTGGGCTGAGCCAGGGCGCGCAGAAGATTGTCGTACACAGGCAGGAAGGATTTGAGAGCCTCAGCCTTTACGTCCTTGTAGAGGGCTTCCCTTTCCTTCTGGCTGCGCTTGCGGAAGTTGTCATACTCAGCGTAGAGACGCAGATACTTGTCGTTCATTGCGGTGAGCTCTACGTTGATCTCGGGGGCGGATTCGGCCTCGGGCTGAAGCTCGGCCTCGGCTGAGCATTCTTCCTTTATTTCTTCAGCTTCAGGGGCGACAGTTTCCTCAACTGCCTCCTGATTTGCTGCTTCATTCATCTTCTCGTTACTCATTGAAGTTGTCTCCCTTGATTATCAGTTTGTTGTGCATTCCCTCCGGGGGAGCCTCAGTGCTGCCGCCAAGCCTTCTTGAAAGACCCTGGGCCAGCACGCTCAGCTTTGCAGCAACAGCGGAGTAGTCCATTCTTGTGGGGCCGACTACGCCGATAAGGCCCTTGGTGTTGTCGCCGGCGTCATAGCTTGCGATGACAACGCTGGAGTCTTTAAGCTCCTCGGCCACATTCTCCGGACCTATCAGAACCCGGATGTCGCCGTTGCCGCCAACAAAGTCATTCTCCGGCGGGAGAATGTATCCGCCGCCTGAGAGGTAGCCCATAAGTTTATGGGCCTTGTCAGGATCCCTGAACTCCGGCTGGTGCAGCAGCCTGTTCTCGCCGCTTATGAAGCTGGAGGGGGCTGCCGAGGCGCTGAGCACCTCAATTGCGAAGGCGGCGATTACCGATGTCAGACCCATGGTGTCGTCCGCTGCCCGCTCAGTTGAGTTTATGAGCAGGGGAGTGATCTGGTCATCGGTTATGCCGGTGAAGCCGGAATTGAAAAGGGATGAAAGCCGCTGTACCTGCTTCTGGTCCACCGAGATGGGCAGATGCACCAGCTTGTTCTTTACAGTGTTGTCAGAGAGCATCACCACGATTATAAATGTGTTTGCGTCCACATAAATAATATCGAAGCGCCGTATGGTGACGGCGGTTCTGGTGGTGAGGGCCAGGGCCGGATAATCCGTCAGCTGGGAGGCCAGGCGGCTTATATCGCCGATGGTGTCATCCAGCTGCTGGAGCTTCTGGTTCATTCTGGCGTTGATCTCCTCAGTCTCCTCCAGGCTGAGCTTCTGCCGCTGCATAAGCTCATTGACATACATCCTGTAGCCCGCGGGGGTGGGGACGCGGCCTGCGGAGGTGTGAGGCTGCTCAAGAAAGCCGAGGCTTGTAAGCTCAGACAGCTCATTGCGGATGGTGGCTGAAGAACAGCCCAGCCCAGCGCTCTGCGCGATGGCCTTGCTGCCTACAGGTTCCGCCGTGCGGATGTACTCCTCAACCAGAGCTGCAAGTATTTTCTTTTTTCTTTCGCTAATAGCCATGCTTATACCTGCCGAATGAATTTTAGCACTCTCGTCCGGAGACTGTTGGCACTCTCTTTATCCGAGTGCTAATATATCACCGGGTCTATGCTTTGTCAATAGTCTGCGCCGAGTGCTAAATCAAAATTCACAGATTGTACAAATGGTGGCGGAGACAGGAAGCTTAAACAAAACTTAAAATTACCCTGATTTTTTGTTTTACATTTAGTGCGAAAAGGTTTATTATATAAGAACATCTTTTTTCGGAGGGCCGTGTCCATGCTTAAGCAGAACTTTACCGCCGTATATTCAAAATTCAAGCTGCAGTTTTACCGCAGTGTTTTTGACCTGGTGCGCGAAAGGGACGGTTCCCTCTCTGCGATGGAGGCTTTTTCTCTGGAGGTTATCTCCATGCTGGGTGAGCCCACGGTGGGTAAGTTTGCGGATTTTCTAAGCATCTCTCAGTCCAACGCCACCTATAAGGTCAACAGCCTTATCAAGAAGGGCTATATTGAAAAGCTCAACTCCACCACTGACCGGCGCGAGTATTATCTGAAGCTGACCGATAAGTATTATAAGTACAGCAATCTTATGAACGACTACCAGCTGGACGTTATTGAGCGCATTGAAAAGCGCTTCAGCCCTGAGGACGTTGAAAAGTTTGACGAAATGCTGAAGATAATTGCCAGTGAGCTTATGCCCGAAATTTCAATATAAATTAAATAATAAACCCGGCTCCTTTAGGAGCCACCGCACAAGAAAACATGTGGTTTTGCCTTTGTCTATCCGGCTAAAATACACACAAAAAATTTCCCCCATACATATCCAGTATGAGGGAAATTTTTGCTTTGCAAAAATAAAAATATAATTATTGCTATTTCCTCGCCCCTTTCGGGGCAACCGGAAATAATGCAAAAATAATTCTCTTGCACATGATAATGCAAGAGAATTATTAATTTCTGCGATTTTATCTCGAATATCCTTTGGCAAAACTGCTATGCACCTGA
>JAFQQV010000025.1 GCA_017410425.1 Oscillospiraceae bacterium | reverse complement strand
GGGGATAATCGTTTCGGTCATCGTGGGCATCGTACTCACTCTGCCCATTTCCAGCGCGGCTATCTGCGCTGCTCTGGGGCTTACCGGGCTTGCCGGCGGCGCGGCTGTGGCGGGCTGCTGCGCCCAGATGGTGGGCTTTGCCGTAATGAGCTTCAGGGAAAACCGCTGGGGCGGTCTTGTGGCTCAGGGTCTTGGCACAAGCATGCTGCAAATGGGCAACATCGTCAAAAACCCGAAGATCTGGATACCGCCAACCCTTGCCTCTGCCGTCACCGGGCCTGTCGCCACATGCATTTTCAGGCTTGAGATGAACGGTGCCGCTATTTCTTCTGGTATGGGTACCTGCGGGCTTGTCGGTCAGATCGGCGTATATTCGGGTTGGATTGCCGATATTGCCTCAGGAGCAAAAGCCGCCATAACAGGCTTTGACTGGCTTGGCCTTGTACTCATCTGCTTTGTACTGCCGGCGATACTGAGCTGGCTTTTCGCCATTCCCCTTCGCAAATGGGGCTGGATAAAGGAAAACGATTTGAAACTTGATCTGTGAAAAGAACTCCCTGATGAACTCAGCATCAGGGAGTTTTCTCATATTACTTTGTAGCGGGCTATTCCGTCTGTTACGGTTCTTTCAAGACGCCCCGAGGCCACAAGCCTGTCCAGATGGGCGAGCGTCTCACCGAATGCGAACCACTTCTGTCCGGGAGGGAAATCATCCCAGCAGGAGGCCTTTATCTTCCAGCGCATACGACCCGCAACATCATAGGCATTCACCCCGGGAGAGCGGCGGATAATATCCTCCGCTTCGCAAAGCCTTGCCTCATGATGGGCAAGAAGCTGATCCACCCTCTGTTCAAGGCTGACCGTACCGAGCTTTCTGTGGGCAGGCAGCGGATAATCAACCGGGAGATCGCGCACGCGGCGAAGATTTTCCATATAAACCCCCAGCGCATCTTCCATCCAGGGCCACGCAATGATATTGGGCGTGATGTCAAAAAGCACATGGTCACCAAGGAAAAGGATTTTCTTCTCTTTTTCATACAGGCAGAGATGCCCGGGTGTGTGACCGGGGGTCATCATGCACCGGAGATGATAGCTTCCGTACTCAAGTTCATCCCCGTCTTCAAGCTCAATCGCCGTGAACGCGGCAGAGGGAAAACGGCGGCCATGATTGTTCAGCAATGTCAGCTCATAAATTTCCCTCGGCATACCCTCAGCCACCGCGCGTTTTTCAAACTCTTCCCGGCCGCGCCTCATGGTCTGCTCGATTTCCCTGTCAACTCTTCCCATTAGGATCCTGCAGCCCATGTCCTGAAGATTCCCGGCGCAGCCCACATGGTCACCATGGCAGTGGGTGACAAACACATCAGTATTTCCCGGCTCAAGTCCGAGCGCCGCCATCCCCTCGGAAAGCGCCTGAAGGCATTCACTTCTGTTAAAGCCTGTGTCTATCAAAAGGGCTCTGCCCTCTTCGGGTCTGATAACATAGCAGTTAAGCCAGCGCAGAGGATTATCCGGCAAAGGAATGGAAAAGCGCCACAGCCCTGAAAGTATCTCTTCAAATTCTATCATTGCTTGTCCCTATGCTCCTTTATTTCTACGCTGAATTATTTGCTCACCAGATTTTCCACCCAGCGGCGGCTTCTGACAAACCAGATGCCAAGAACCATTTTTATAAGCTCCAAAGACTGCACCACGATAAACATGGGAAGAATGGGAAGGCTTGTAAAGCGCGATAGAACAAATGCCACCGGAACTGCCACGACCCACACGAAAACACTGTCAAAAACGAAGGCCAGAATGGTCTTTCCACCGGAGCGAAGAGTAAAATAACTGGTGTTGGTGACAGCCATAACAGGCATCATGACGGCACTGACAACAAGCATACGGGAGGCGATGGACTTGACCACAGGTGTTGTATTGTAAATGTTGGGGATCATGGGAGCGAGCAATGCCATCAACGCACCGGTACAGACGCAAAGCGCGGCGGAAAAGGCGATGAGCTTCCTGTCCTCGTCCACAGCCCGCTCAAGCTCTCCCGCGCCAAGGAGCTGGCCCACCACTATGGAGACCGTAGTGCCCATGGCAAAAAACGCGCAGAAGAAAAGATTCGAAACCGTGGTGGAGATATTGCAGGCAGAAACAACTTCAAGCCCGCGAACAGAGTAGCACTGGTTGAGCATGGTCATTCCGGAGGACCACAAAAGCTCATTGACAAGCAAAGGAAGCCCCAGCAGCACAGTCTGCTTTACAAGGGACAACGGCACACGCAGGGAGCTGTAGACCCCCTCTATGAAACGATGAAGATGCTTATTGCGATGGGTCCAGATGGCAACGATCAGCAATTCAACCACACGGGCCATGACCGTAGCAATAGCGGCGCCGGTAACGCCCATGGCAGGAAAACCAAACTTGCCGAAAATAAGAATATAATTGAAAACCAGATTGACCAGAACCGCAACGATACCGGCCTTCATGGGCAGTACGGCCTCGCCGGTCTCTCTCAGGGTACCGGCATAGACCTGCAAAAGGGCAAAGGGAAGCATCTGAAGGAGAATGACCTTCATATAATCCATGGCATAGTCCAGCGTTGCCGCCAGATCCAGCCCTTCC
>JAFQQV010000024.1 GCA_017410425.1 Oscillospiraceae bacterium | reverse complement strand
TCAGGTGCATAGCAGTTTTGCCAAAGGATATTCGAGATAAAATCGCAGAAATTAATAATTCTCTTGCATTATCATGTGCAAGAGAATTATTTTTGCATTATTTCCGGTTGCCCCGAAAGGGGCGAGGAAATAGCAATAATTTATATTTTTGCAAAGCAAAAATTTCCCTCATACTGGATATGTATGGGGGAAATTTTTTGTGTGTATTTTAGCCGGATAGGCAAAGGCAAAACCACATGCTTTCTTGTGCGGATGCTCCTAACTCCGCTGCTTGTATTTTATTTTTTATGCGATCATGGAAAGAATTGCGTTTTTGGGGCGAGCGCCTGAGGCGCGGTTCACGATTTCACCGTCGCGCATCACCATCAGGGTGGGGATGCTTCTGATTTTGAACTGGCCTGCCAATTCAGGGTGTTCGTCAACGTTGATCTTTGCCACCTTAATATCGGGTCTTTCACCGGCGATCTGCTCTACGATAGGCAGAACCGAGCGGCAGGGACCGCAGCGGGGGCTCCAGAAATCCAGCAGCACAGGCTTTGCGGAATTGATAACTTCTTCGTGGAAATTGTTGATATTTATATTGATAGCAGACATATTTCAGTCCTCCTTTGGTATCTTTATTTTGTGATTAAAGTATACCAACAGGAGGCAAAATTGTATGTGATATGGTCACGGAGGGATTCGACCTGCGCTGCGGCGCAAAGCATAACCACCTTGAAGCCCAACGAGAGTGAGTTCAAGGTGGAAAAGGAAAAACAACACCATCGGTCAATCTGGTGTCGCTTGCGGCAGCCGATGACCTTATGGTGTTGTTTTGACGTGGCGGAGATGGAGGGATTCGAACCCCCGGGAGGTGTTACCCTCCAACTGATTTCGAGTCAGCCTCGTTACGACCACTTCGATACATCTCCGTATTTGTTTGTTCGAGATAAGCTTTTGCGGGGAAATCACAATGATTTCGAGTCAGCCTCGTTACGTCCTGTTGCGGTGCCCGAAAAAGCCTTCGGGCTTGCGCTTTTCCTCGGCTTATTTCGACCGCTGCCACTCGCTCAGCTCGCTTCTTCTGCCACAGGCAGCGCTCGCATCGCTCCCCACATCGATACATCTCCATATTTGTTTATAGGATACCTCTCCATATAACTCAGCCATTATACCCGATGCCCGGGGAAAAATCAAGCCGGAGCGAGTCGAAGTGATTTATATAATTTGTGTGAACATTTATATATAATGATTGACAAAAGTTTTTGCCGGGATTATTATACACTCAGAAAAAGAAAAGGATGGACGCCTATGAAAAAGACACTGTACAGCCTTATGTTGAACGAAGAAGTGGTGCGGGAGGTTGATGCGCTGGCCCACCGCATGGGCACAAACCGCTCCGCGCTTATAAACCGTATCCTGGCCGAGTACGTAAACTACGTCACTCCAGAGCAGCGGATAAACGACATTCTCTCATCCATCGAAAGTCTGATGGCTCCATCCCGGGAGTTGGTGCCGGTTTTTGCGCCCAACAGCTTCTCCATGTACCTGAAAAGCTCTCTTGAGTACAAATATCGCCCCACCGTCAAGTATGAGGTGGAGCTTTACAAGGGTGAAGGAGAGCGCATAGGCCAGCTGTCGGTGCTTTTCCGTACACAGTCCATGGCGCTTATCTCTGCCATGGCAGATTTTTTCCGCCTCTGGTGCAGCATTGAGCAGGCCCATCTGCTGCCCCTGACCGGGGCGAGTGTTGAATACGCGCTGGGCGAGGGCAAATTTATCCGCTCAATTTCCGCACCGGATGTAAGCTGCAGCTCTCAGGAGCTGGCAAGCGCCCTGTCCGAGTATATTACTCTTTTTGATAACCTGATGAAGGCATATCTTGCCGGGCGTCTGGATGCCCACGGCGTGGAGAGCGCCTACTATGCCCAGATGCTGAGAGCCCCGGTACACATTTAACCTTGTGTTTTTTCATCCTATAAAAGGGGGAGTGTTTATATGAACGCACAGAATTTTACCCAGAAAAGCATTGAAGCGCTGCAGTCGGCCCAGTCTCTGGCCCAGGCAAAGCGCAGCAGCAATATAGCTCCCGAGCATCTGCTCTACGCCCTTGTGGCCCAGGATGGTGGACTCATCCCCACTTTGCTCAGCAGAATGGGCGTGGACTGCGGCGGACTGATTGGCGAGCTGGACGGTATAATCAACACCATGCCCCGCCTGGGTTCAGCCGGAGATGCCTATCTTGCACCTGAAAGCAGCCGAGTGATTGAAGCTGCCGAGAAGGCCGCCAAGTCCATGGGGGATGAGTACATCTCCGTGGAACACCTGATGATGGGCATTTTTGCCGCCGGCGGCAGCAATATCAAGCGAATTTTCTCCGAACATGGCATTACAAAGGCCAAGTTCTCTGCAGAGCTGAGCAAGGTCAAGTCCGGCCCTGTCACGGGGGATAATCCGGAGGGCAGCTATGACGCGCTTACCAAGTACGGCACCGACCTTGTAAAGCGGGCAAGGGAGAATGAACTGGATCCAGTCATCGGCCGTGACGGCGAGATCAGAAACGTGATCCGCATTCTCTCCCGCAAGACCAAGAACAACCCTGTGCTCATTGGCGAGCCCGGCGTTGGCAAGACCGCTATTGCTGAAGGTCTGGCTCAGCGTATCGTCCGGGGCGATGTGCCGGAGGGACTGAAGGACAAGACTGTCTTTTCTCTGGACATGGGCGCGCTTATCGCAGGTGCCAAGTACCGCGGCGAATTTGAAGAGCGCCTCAAGGCCGTACTGGAGCAGATCAAAAAGTCCGAGGGTAAGATTATCCTCTTTATTGACGAGCTGCACACTATCGTGGGCGCTGGCAAGACAGAGGGCAGCATGGACGCGGGCAACCTGCTCAAGCCTATGCTGGCAAGGGGTGAGCTGCACTGCATCGGTGCCACCACCTTGGACGAGTACCGCAAGTATATCGAAAAGGATGCCGCCCTTGAGCGTAGATTCCAGCCCGTGCTGGTGGATGAACCTACTGTGGAGGACACGGTTTCCATCCTCCGCGGTCTGAAGGAGCGCTATGAAGTTTTCCACGGCGTGCGTATCCACGACAATGCTCTTGTTTCCGCCGCAGTGCTGAGTAACCGTTATATCACCGACCGCTTCCTGCCCGACAAAGCCATTGACCTTGTGGATGAGGCCTGCGCCATGATCCGCACCGAAATGGACTCTATGCCCTCTGAGCTGGACGATATCCGCCGCAGAATCATGCAGCTGGAGATTGAGGAGATGGCCCTGAAGAAAGAGGAGGACAAGCTGAGCCTTGACCGTCTCGAAAAGCTGCGTGAGGAGCTTGCAAACCTCAAGGACAAGTTCAACGAGATGAAGAGCCGCTGGGAAAACGAGAAGGACAGCGTGGAGCGGGTAAAGCAGCTGAAGGCCGAGCTGGAGCGGGTACACGCCGACATTGAAAATGCCCAGCTGCACTATGAGTATGAAAAGGCTGCAAGACTAAAGTATTCCGAGCTGCCTGCCCTGGAGCGGGAGCTGCAGGAGGCCGAGGTTCTCTCCGAGCAGAAGAATAAAGACAGCATGGTGCATGACACCGTCACTGAAGAGGAGATTTCCGGAATCGTGTCCAAGTGGACAGGCATCCCCGTCTCCAAGCTGATGGAGAGCGAGCGGGAGAAGCTGCTGCATCTGGATGTGGAGCTTCACAAGCGGGTAATCGGGCAGGACGAGGCGGTACAGCGGGTCAGCGAGGCCATACTCCGCTCCAGAGCGGGTATCGCCGACCCCAATAGACCCATCGGTTCCTTCCTCTTCCTGGGTCCCACCGGCGTAGGTAAGACCGAGCTTGCAAAGGCGCTGGCCCAGTGCCTCTTTGATGATGAGCACAACATGGTGCGCATAGACATGTCCGAGTACATGGAGAAGTTCTCCGTCTCCCGTCTCATCGGCGCACCTCCGGGATATGTGGGCTATGACGAGGGCGGCCAGCTTACCGAGGCTGTGCGCCGCAAACCCTACAGTGTGGTACTCTTTGACGAGATCGAGAAGGCCCACCCCGATGTTTTCAACATCCTGCTGCAAATTCTGGACGATGGACGTATTACCGATTCCCAGGGCCGCACCGTGGATTTCAGGAATGTTATCATCATCCTCACTTCCAATCTTGGCAGCCAGTACCTGCTGGAGGGAATTGAGGCAGACGGAAGCATTTCCGACTATGCCCAGTCCATGGTTATGGCGGAGCTCCGCCGAGCATTCAGACCGGAGTTTCTCAATCGTCTGGATGAGACGGTGATGTTCCATCCCCTGACAAAGACCGACCTTGCAAGCATAATCGAGCTGCTGCTCACATCCCTGAGAGCCAGACTGTCTGACCGCAGCCTCAGCCTTGAGGTCACGGACGAGGCCAAGGCACTTATCATTGAGCGTGGCTATGACCCGGTCTACGGTGCCCGCCCCCTGCGCAGAGTTCTTCAGGGCAGTGTTGAAACCCTTATCGCCAGGCGTATCCTCTCCGGCGAACTGGAAGCCGGAAGCACCATCACAGTGGACGAGGAAAAGGGTGAACTTGTATGCAAATAATAAAAGCCTCCCTTCGGGGAGGCTTTTTGCTGGAAATTATATTGAGTTTGGCTTATAATTATGGAGTAGAAAATGAACAGCCAGAGAGGGACAGATTATGGAATACCGTAAGCTTGGAAACACCGGCATGATGGTCAGCGCCATCGGCCTTGGCAGTGAGTATGTGTGGTTTGAGTCGGAGAAGACCATCCGCGATGTTATAGACACCGCCCTTGACGCGGGTATAAATTACATAGACCTTTTCATGGGCACTCCCCATACAAGGCACTGCATCGGCAAGGCCCTTCAGGGTCGCCGGGACAAGGTATATCTTACCGGTCATCTGGGCTGCGTTGACATCCGTGGTCAGTATGTGCGCACCCGCAATGAGCCTCTCTGCCGCAAGTTCATGGAGGACTACTTTGAGATAGTAGGTACCGACTATGTGGACGTGCTGTTCATGCACAACTGCGATGAGCTTAGGGACCTGGACGGTATACTCAATGGCTGGATGTATGAGTATGCCTCTGAACTGAAGGCCCAGGGCAAGGCCCGCTTTATCGGCCTTTCAAGCCACAATACCCGCACTGCCATGGCTGCTGTCAGATCCGGAAAAATTGATGTGCTCATGTTCCCGGTAAATCCAATCTTCAACATGCTTCCCCAGGACATTGGCTATAACCATATGTGTGGTCTTGGCGGCTGGGCTCTCAGGGAAGAGGACAGCGCGGCCTACCCCACAAAGCAGGAGCTTTATGAGCTCTGCGAAAAAATGGGTGTGGGAATAGTCGCCATGAAGCCCTTTGCTGCCGGCAGCATACTCAAGGGCAGCCGCAGAGAGCACCTGGGCGATATTCTGGAGCTTACACCTGTGCAGCTGATAAGCTATGTGCTCAGCTTTCCACAGATAGGCTGCCCGGTGCCGGGAGTTGCCAACGCAAAGCAGCTGAGGGAAGTGCTGCACTATTTTGAGGCAAGCGCCGAGGAAAAGGACTTCAGCATAATCAATGACAGCATGCTCTCAAAATTCCATAACCAGTGCATGTACTGCAACCACTGCCAGCCCTGCCCCAAGCTTATTGACATTGCCGAGGTTACAAAGCTGGCGGATGCTGCCGAAAGAGGGCTTACACCGGAACTCAGACAGCAGTATGCCGCTTTGCGCGTAAACGGCGCAGACTGCATACACTGCGGGGCCTGCACACGCCGCTGCCCCTTTGGCATTGACGCGGAGGCAAATATGCTCAGAGCAGCAAGGCTGTTCGGGTAAGAAATATGCTCCCTTTTAATTTGGAAAGGGAGCATTATTGTGGAATTTATTTTGAGTTTAGAGTATAATGACAGACTATAGTAAATCCCCGGCGAAAGGAAAAAATGATGGACAAAACTCAGTCTCAGCGTGCTAACCGCTTGGGTGAGGGCAGCATACCAAGGCTATATGCTCAGCTTGCCCTGCCTGCAGTAGTGGCGCAGATAGTAAACCTTTTATATAATATTGTTGACCGCATCTATATCGGCCATATCCCGGAGGTGGGAGCCTCAGCCCTGACCGGTGTGGGGCTTTTTGTGCCCATATTGATGCTTATCAATGCCTTCGCCATGCTGGCGGCGGCAGGCGGAGCGCCTCTTGCTGCAATTGCCATGGGCAGCCGTGACAATGAGCGGGCAGAGAGAATCATGGGCGGCTGCTTTACGCTGCTGCTGGTGTTTTCGGTGCTGCTCACAGGGCTGTTCTATGTTCTGGCCCCTCAGCTGCTGCGCTTTTTCGGCGCCAGCGATGTGACCTTGCCCTATGCGCTGGACTATGCCCGCATCTATATTCTGGGCAGCTTCTTTGTGCTGATGGTGCTGGGTATGAACCCTTTTATCACCACACAGGGCTTTGCCAAAATCAGCATGCTTACCACCGTCATCGGCGCAGTCATTAATATTGTTCTCGACCCCATTTTTATCTTTGCTTTGGACATGGGCGTCAAGGGCGCGGCCCTTGCCACGGTGCTCAGCCAGGCTGTTGGCGCAGCGTGGATATTGCGCTTTCTCACCGGAGATAAAACTGTGCTTCGCATCAGGAAAGAAAATCTCCGCCTTGATATGAAGGTTATAAAGCCCTGTCTTGCCTTGGGTATCAGCAGCTTTGTGATGATGAGTACGGAGAGTCTGCTGTCCATGAGCTTTACATCCAGCCTTGCCCGCTATGGCGGTGACATTGCGGTGGGTGCCATGACGATTATAAACTCAGTGGCCCAGTTGGCGGTAATGCCGCTTCAGGGCCTGTGTCAGGGCGGACAGCCTATTGTCAGCTACAATTTCGGCGCCGGCAACAAGGATAGGGTGAAGAAAGCATTCTCCCTGCAGCTGGGTGTTTGCCTTGGCTATGCAAGCCTTTTCACTGCCCTTACCATTCTGTTCCCCCGCTTCTTTGCCGGTGTCTTTACTCCTGATGCCCAGCTTCTGGATTTTGCAGCCTGGGCGATACGCATATACATGGCGGGTATATGGATATTTGGCGCGCAGATAGCCTGCCAGCAGAGCTTTATGGCCCTTGGCCAGGCAAAGATAAGCCTTTTCCTTGCTTGCCTGAGAAAGCTTATTCTGCTTATACCCCTTATCTTTATTCTGCCCTTCTTCTTTGAAAACAAGGTCTTTGCCGTTTTTCTTGCCGAGCCTGTCAGCGATATTATTGCTGCCATTGTCACAACAACGGTGTTCCTTATGAACTTCAACAAAATACTTAATAAATCCGAAGAATAAATAAAATCTCCCCGCTTTCTCAAAAAGCGGGGAGATTTACTTGCAGAAAATTATGCCTTGGGGCTTCCGTCAGGATTGAACAGGGGCAGGGGAGCGAGGACAATAATGTCGTCGCGGTCGATAGCATCGCCTTCGGCGAGAACAGCCATCTTGCCTGCGATAATTCCGCCGGCCTCGGTGACCAGAGTCTCCATTGCACGGAGACTTTCGCCGGTGGAGATAACGTCATCAAGAATCAGCATACGCTTGCCCTTTATCATCTCTGCGTCAGCAGTGTCGAT
The DNA here is from genome assembly GCA_017410425.1 of Oscillospiraceae bacterium. Lineage (GTDB taxonomy): Bacteria > Bacillota > Clostridia > Oscillospirales > Oscillospiraceae > Limivicinus. The sequence goes on along the minus strand of JAFQQV010000024.1, from coordinate 47,699 downwards.
AACAAGGTGCTGCACAGCGGCGGTGGTAATGGACTTTACATCTACCTCAAACACGCCGGACATATAGGCCTTGGCGCCTTTGCGGGCCAGGAAATATTTTTCTGCGCCGCTCTGACGGGCCATTTCATAGAGAAGGGGAATTGCCTTTGCTTCGGGGGCGATAAGATAGTCATACTCGGGAGCCAGCTCCAGCAGCTTGGCTGCACAGTGGACGGTCAGTTCTACATCGCCGAACATTACGAAAGCGCCAATGCTCAGGTTTTCGTTAACCGGGCAGATGGGGAGCTCACGTTTAAGGCCGGCAATGTCCATCTCATAAGTCATTTTTTTAGTTCCTCCATAGAGTTCTGTTTTGATTTAACAATCGCTCTTATTTTACAGTATATACGGAAAAAAGCAAGATGTAATTGAAAAAACTCCGATACTGCGCTGTACCGGAGTTTTTTTGTTTTTACATCAGGGCCAGAGAAATTTCTCTCAGCGCTATTTCCGCTGCGGGCACATCGGTGAAGTTGGAGGCAAAGCAGATGACGAAGGGCTTTTTGCCGTAGACTATGCCCACGTCATTGGTGATGCCGTCGTCCTCGCCGGTTTTGTGGGCAACGGGGGTACCCTCGGGCAGATAGCCGGGGATTTTGTGGTTGATCTGCTGTTCAAGCAGCAGCTTTTCCATGCGGCAGCTGACTTCCTCGTTAATAAAGCTGTGGGCATAGATGCTCTCCAGCAGTGCGCCTATCTCGGCCGGGACGATTCTGTTTTCAAAGCCCTTGGCGGAGGCCTCTGCATCAAAGAGGTAGCGCTCAAGATGGGTCTCTTTCAGACCGATGAGTTTGAACTGCTCGTTGAGAAAATCAAGACCCAGCCGCTTTATGAGAAGGTTGGTGGCTGCATTGTCGGAAATGGAGATCATCAGGCCGCAGAGGGTGTTGATGTCCACTTCCACATTGCCGGTGAAGAAGTACAGTGCGCCGCAGGGAGGCAGTTTGTCTTCATCGCGGCAGATAAGCTTTTCGTAGAGATCCAGCTTGCCCTCAGCCCAGAGCTTCATGACCACGGCATAGATGGGCAGCTTTATTACGCTGGCTGCCTGGAACATGTCGTTTTCCCTGTAGCCGAAACTTTCCCCGCTGGCAAGATCCTTATAGTAAAAGCCTATATTACCGGGAAGGGAGCCAAGCCGCTCAATAATCTCGTTTTTGGTCATGGCTGCACCTCAGTTATCAATAAGGTCAGTGTCGTACTCCTTGCCGCCATTCATCTTGCGGAAGACAAAGTACATGGGAACGCAGATTGCAATGATGATCAGGCCCTTGAGAGAGGTGGCAGGATCTTCAACAAAGTTGTTTACCAGCAGCACCATAAAGCAGATTGCAGTCAGGATGATGACGGGAACACCGCCCCAGACCTTGTAAGGACGTTCCATATCGGGGAAGCGGAAGCGGAAGACCAGAACTGCGATAATAGCCAAAAGGTTAATCAATGCGCTGACGGTGATGAGCCAGTCGGTCAGAGACTGGAGAGAGTTGAAGCAAACCAGGATGATGGCCATTGCGGAGGAGGCCAGGGTTGCATTTGCGGGTACGCCCTTGTCGTTCAGCTCACCCATGGACTTGAAGAAGAAGCCGCCCTTAGCCATTGCATAGTAAGTACGGGGGAAGACCAGGCAGTCGCCGTTGACGGTGCCGATGATGCCGATGAACATGCCAACCAGCACGACCCACTTGCCAACACCGCCCAGAATACGGCCGACGGCCTCAGTGCCCAGGTACAGGTTGCCGCCGGCAATGAGGGAGTTGACTTCGTTTGCGGGGATGATGCGGTAGATTGCCAGGTTGAAGAGAGTGTAGATAAGGGTGATGCCGCCCATGGAGATAATGATTGCAAGGGGGATATCGCGGCGGGGCTTCTTCATCTCGCCGGCGACGGTGTTCAGGTTGGTCCAGCCTTCATAGGCCCAGAGGCTTGCAAAGGTGGCAAAGCTGATGAGCTTTACAGAATCAATGAAGCTGGCAGGCTCACCGCCGAAAGCGGTAGCAGGGCTCAGGTTGGGGCTCTGGGTGCCGAAGAAGACGCCAACGACGATGACCAGGACCAGGGGGATAACGCGAACTACCATTGAGAAGTTCTGGAATGCTGCGCCGAACTTGACACCGCGCAGGTTAAGCCCTGTGAAAATCAGGATTATGGCGATGGCCAGAATCTTGACAGTCAGGTCGCTGAAGTTGAAAATCTCAGCAAACTGGGTGACGGCTGCGATTGCCAGGGCTGCAATGGAGCCGGAGCATATCAGCAGGAAGCCTGCAAAGCCGTTGATGAAGCCCAGCATGGGGTGGTATGCCTTGGCCAGATAAGTGGTCAGACCGCCGGTGACAGGCATCTCGGCGCCCAGCTCTGCAAAGCAGAGACCGCCCATGATGCTGATAAGGCCGCCCACGAGCCAGCAGACCAGGGCCATGCCCATGGACATGTTGGTGCGCTCGAGAACGTAGCTGCCCAGATAGTAGATGCCGGAGCCGATGGTCATACCGGCGACAAGGCTGACGCCGGAGAACAGGCCCAATTCCTTGCGGAGCTTGGAGCCGGAGCTCTTGTTTTGCTTGTTGGACATTTTGTGATTCCTCCCAAAATTATTGCTTGCGAATTGATTTGCCTGAGCTGCAGCTCAGAATTTCGCTGTTTTTTGCGGCGATAACGCCGTTGACTATAACATAATCGATGCCCACAGGCGGCAGCAGAGGCTGGGCAAATGTAGCCCTGTCTTCAATGCGCTGGGGGTCGAAAATGACAATGTCAGCATCCGCACCCACATTCAGCCGACCTTTGTGTTTAAGGTTGAGCTGGTCTGCCGGTGAGACGGTGAGGCGGCGGATAGCCTCAAACATGGAGAGCTTGCCGCTTTTTACATAGCGGGCGATGAAGCGGGGAAAAGCACCGGCTGCTCTGGGATGGCCCTGACCTTCGCTGAGGGTGCCATCGCTGCCCAGCATCACACCGGGGTGCAGGAAAGCCATATCAACCTCATCCTGCTGCATAACATAACATATGGTCATGCACTCGGGATGATCCCGGCGCACTTCATCGAATATTTCTTTCGTGCAGCGCTGGCCCTTGTATTTTCCCTCTGCCAGCTCCACAACGGAGTAGTCACAGCCGTAGCGTTCCATCCAGCCCTCGTCGTAAGTGGTGGAGCCAAGCCCGGTGGAGAAAGCATCATAGGGATAACAGTCGCAGCCTATCTCGGGCTTTATCATGCGGTAAGTATCCACCAACTTGAGGAAACGCTCCATCTGGCCGAAGCCTGCCATGCTGCCAATGTGGGAAATCTGGATAGGCACATTGAGCTCCAGGCCCGCATCCAGAAATTCTCTTGCAGAGTCAAAGACCTCCTCTGCGTCACTTCTTATATGGGCGGAGATGCGTCCGCCATGACGTTTGCAGCCGTCTGCGGTTTTCAGAAGCTCGTGCATATCCATGCCGGGGATATACCTTATACCAAAGGATACGCCCACGCAGCCGCGAATAAGACAGCTCTCTGCTTCATCGGACATGCGCTGGAGCTGCTCTGCACTGATTGGGGCGTATTTATCCACCGCACCCACCATGTGGCGGAGATATTCATGGCCCGCCATCATGCCCACGTTGACAGCTGCACCCTGAGCGTCCACTATATCAAGGTAATCTGCGGGATGATACTTGTTCTCGCCGCAGTTGCCGCCGATGGCTGTGGTGACGCCCTGGCGTAGCATGCAGTTGAAAATTGCCTTTTCTGCGTCCTTATAGAGCTTACCGTCGGGCTCTATGGGATCTTCGTGCATATGTATGTCGATAAAGCCCGGGCAGACAATTTTGCCGGAAGCGTCGATCACCCTGTCGGGCACGAAGCCTTCGGAAGGCGCAACGATTTTTCCATGGGACACATACAGGTCCTGTATTGAATTGATTGAGTTGGCTGGGTCTATAAGATGGCCGCCGCGGATGAGAATATTCATAGCAGACCTACCGAAAAAAAGAATGTTTTGATAATACAGTAATTTGTGAAAGTTGTAAAGTGGTTTTATGCTTTTTCAAGGTGCTTTAAAATCACAGGAGCCCGCACACCAAGGTGTACGGGCTCCTGCTTTTGGGAGAAAAGAGAGGATTTATAGGAGTTGAGAAATATCGAATTAATTATGCGCCTTATGCATTTTCAGGCACGCTTTCGTCAAAAGTGACGCTAACGACACGGCTTTCGTCGGCGCGGTAGAGCTCTACCTCTACGCTTTCGCCTGCGCTGTGGCGCTTGATAGCGGATTTGAGATCTTCATAGCTCTTGATCTCTTCGCCGCCAAGCTTGGTGATAATGTCGCCGGCTGCGATGCCTGCAGTCTCGGCACAGCTGCCGGGAGTGACAGAGTCAACATAGGCACCTACGGGCCAGCCGTAATACTGGGCATACATGGAGTTATACTTGCTGTTGATGGAAACGCCCAGATATGCTTTGCCGGTTACATAGCCCTTGGTAATAAGGTCGTTTGCAATGGAGGCCGCGTCACTGATGGGGACGGCAAAGCCGATGCCTTCAACGCCGGTGTCGGCGTACTTTGCGGTTACAACGCCCACAACCTGGCCCAGCTCGTTATACACGGGGCCGCCGGAATTGCCGGAGTTGACCGCAGCGTCAAACTGGAACATGCTTATAGCGTCGCTGCCCTGACCGGTAGCAATTACGCGGTCCTTGGCGCTTACATAGCCGGTGGTCATGGAAAATTCCAGCTCGCCCAGGGGGTTACCCACGGCATAGACCTTGTCGCCAACCAGAAGATCGTCGCTGTCTGCAAGCTCTGCAGCCTGAAGGCCTTCAGCCTCAATCTTCAGCACGGCGATGTCGTTGTCGGGCTCGGTGCCGACGATGGCGGCAGTATAAGTGGTACCGTCATAGAGCATTACGGATACATCCAGATTTCCGGTGTATGCGTCCTCAATGACGTGGTAGTTGGTGAGAATATAGCCGTCGGAGGTGACGATAAAGCCGGAACCGGTGACGGCGGAGGAACTGGTCATACCAAAGAAGTTGGTGTAGGTCACTTCTGTAGTGATACCTACAACCTGGTTCAGCGCCAGCTCATAGATCTGGGATGCGTGCAATGCATTGTCATGGCGGGTGGCACTGTCATATACCAGAGCGCCTTCGCTCTCAGGTTCAACAGCTGCGTGATAATCCTGCAGCTGCTCTATACGATCTTCCATCCTGTCCATGCGCTCGTCCAGAAGCTCTTCCGTGACGGCGGCGCCGCCAATGGCACCGAGGATGGCGCTGACAAGCACAATGCACACAGTCTTTATGAAACCGCCCTTTTTCTTTGGGGGCTTAGGCTCCTTCACAGGCTTTTCTGCGGGAGGAGTGTAATACTTGGGCGGTGCGGTGGTTTCGTTTTCCCGGACATAGTGGGCATCTGAATAGATGCGCTGGGTATATCCGTTTTTATAATGGTATTCCCCGTTTACCCTGTCGGTATTTTCTACGGGAGAGGGATCATTGTTTTCGGGGATATTGTCATCTATGAAATAATTCATGGGCTGTCCTCTTTATATATCGAAGCTGTTTTAGCTTTCATCTTTTTGTTGTCATTATAATAATGCCCATTTATGTACTTGTAATGAACAAAAGCGCAAGAAATTTTAAATAAGATGGATTTTTTGTAAAAAGAAAATGGCCCCTTTGTTAAGGAGCCATTTTACATCAGTAATATACAACAGCTTCCGCTGTGGGCATATCTGTGGAACCGTAGCGGTAGAGATCATGCTCCATGCCTTCGGGATCTACTTCGCCCATGGAGATAAGCTCAATATCAGTGTTTTTCTCTATCCACTCACAGCAGCGCGGAGCGTCCAGATACATGGTGAAACTCTTGTAGGTCTTGCCCCATTCCCGCATGGACAGGTCTTCATAGTAAAGGCCGAAGTGGAAGGATACGGAGCTGACCTGGGTATAGTACTCCTCAGTGTTCACGGGGAAGAGGCGGCAGAGCTTGCCCTCGGCAGCATCGGGGACAATGCATTCATTATAGAATTGGGCAGCCTGAGCGGCGGTGAGGGGCAGGCTGAACCACTCAAATTCGCCGGCATCATTGAGTCTGCGGCCCTCGAGAGATGCATCAACTATAACATGCTCGGTTACGGGGACCTCAGTGGCGGCACGCTTGTCGATGGCCTCTTGCAGATTTACAACCTTGGCCAGGGCATTGACGCAGGAACCGGAATCACGCTTCTGCTCAGTCTCGTAGGAGATAAAGTAGTTGCGGCTAAACTCGCTGCCGTCCTTCATGGTGTAGATAATGCCCACATGTTGACGACCATCCACATATGCGCTCTCATTTACTGCCTTCTGGTCGATGATAAGCCGGTGGAACTCAAGCAGCTTCTCAATATTCTCAGGTTCCTCGTATTCGCAGCCTTCGTGATAGCTCAGATAGACTTTTTCAATATTATCTGCCTCGGGCAGGCGCTTTTCGTAGCCGGTCAGGTCAAACTCGTTGATGCCCACAAAGGCGATGATAATCAGGGAGCTTACAATAAAGCCCTTCCACTTGCCGCGGAATACTCTGAGAGTCTTCTGCATCAGCATCTCGGCGGCAAAATAGCCCATGAAGGCACCTGCCAGCATCAGCGCCAGATAGCAGCCGGCCTCGGGCAGGGCGGAGAGATAGCTGGAGAAGATTGCATTATATACCACGTAGGCAAACATCAGCGCCACGCCGAAGCACATGCAGTAGCGGAAAATGGGCTTGAGAATGGAGATTGCCACCACGTCGCCACAGCTTTCCATGTGGCGGCGGCGGTAAATGAGTACAGCCAGGGCAGCCAGCACGAGCCCTGCAATGCAGTAGATGATAAGCCATTCATAGCCCTCAACAGTGTAAACGCCGCTTTCCACCATGCCGCCATCTGCATTGCGGACCCAATCGGTCTGCAGATTCAGATTTTCCGCAAGTTGGACGATGGGGGAAAGAGGCTGAAGATGGTAGGCACCTGCGTAACCATAGACAATGGTGTCTCTGGCGGTAAAAATACCGGCTTCAGCAAGGGCGGCAGCAACGTTCAGGATAACATACACCGCAGGGAGAATCAGAATGTGGCCCGTCAGCACGGAGCAGAAGGCCGCCATGCCGTAGAAGGCGATATTGCCCATCAGCGACATGGATAAATAGAGCCAGACGTTTTTGGCTTCCAGACCCTGACTGGAGAAAAGTGCAAGGCAGATAAGAGCGATAATTACATCGGCAATGAGCATTGGCACAAGGCCGGTGAGAAAAGCAGTGGAGAAAACGGTCTCACGCTTTATGGGCAGGGAGTTATACATGCTGCAGCTGCGGTTATTATACATGTAGCCGAACATGGCCATGGCCACCAGAACGCAGACAAAGAAGGACAGGATTGCCACATTTACGCCGGCGCTGAGCATGGTGCGATTGAGCTGGCGGAAGAGATAGTCCGCGCTTTGTTCGTAGCGGGCGCTGCGCTCTACAATCTGCATCATGTCACCGGGCACCATGATGAGCAGCAGGACAAAGTAGCTTGTCCATACAGGCCAGTTGCGCCGGAGCAGACTGCGGCAAAGGCCGGAATTAAAGAATGATATCCTTGATTTCATGCTCGGCACCTCCCAATTCATAGATAAATATTTCCTCAAGGCTCAGGGGCAGCACGTCCATGAACAAAGGCTCTGCCGCCATGAGCTTTGCGCTCAGTTCTTCTTCACGGCCGCGGAGAATCAGCTGTCTGAGTCTGCCGGTGCGGCTTTCATGCACCAGCTCCAGGCCCTCGGGCAGCTCCTTGCCCTCCGGCAGGGCCAGCTGGATCTTCACCATGTTGTCCTGCAGCTGGCTCAGTGAGCGCTCAAGCAGCAGCCTGCCATGGTCCATGATGCCCACATGGTCGCAGACATCCTCCAGCTCTCTGAGGTTGTGGGAAGAAACCAGAACGGTTACGCCGCGCTCTGCTACATCGGAGAGCAGCAGGCTCCATACCTGACGGCGCATTACCGGGTCCAGACCGTCCACCGGCTCGTCCAGGATGATGTAGTCCGGGCAGCAGCTGAGAGTCAGCCAGAAGGCCACCTGCTTCTGCATGCCCTTGGAGAGCTTGCGCATGGGAGTTTTGGGGTCGATGTGGAAGGCCTCGCCAAGCTTTTCAAAGCGCTCAGTGCTGAAATTACTGTAGATGCTGCGGTAAAACTGCATCATATCCTTTATGTTTGCCTGAGAATAGTAGAAAATCTCATCGGGGATATAGGCAATGCGCTCTTTGATGGCGATGTTTTCAAACACAGGCTCACCCTCGATGAGGACTTCGCCGCTGTCCTGCCGGTAAATACCGGCAATGTGGCGGATAACGGTTGACTTGCCGGCACCGTTGGGGCCAACAAGACCATATACCGCGCCCTTGGGCACATTTATGTTCAGACCCTTGAGGGCTTGAAAGCCGTCAAAGCTCTTGTACAATTCCTTAACTTCAATCATCGTGCGTCTCCCTCCTTCAGCATGGAAACAAGCTCATCATCCTCCACGCCTATGGCGCGCAGTTCAGCCGCAGCAGCGAGGAATTTCTCCTTCAGCTCCGCCTTGCGGGCGGCCAGCGCACCGTTTTCTGCGGCAACAAAGCTGCCCTTGCCGGGGATAGAGACGATATAGCCCTCTGTCTCCAGCTCACGGTATGCACGCTGTATGGTGTTGGGGTTGATGGTGAGCTTAACTGCCAGCTCGCGCACCGAGGGGAGCTTCTGGTTCTCCGTCAGCACGCCGCTGAGCATAAGCTGGCGCAGGCCGTCCTTGACCTGCTCATATATGGGTTTGGAATGGCCATAGTTAATGTTTATCAAGTATGTCCCTCCTCTGTGTCAACTGTACTAATGCATCTAATACAGTTAATGTATAACACGATACAGTAGCCGCTGTCAATGGACTTAAAGCAATCTTAAGATTTAAAAAAGAAAAAAGCCTTCCCTATGGGAGGCTGATTTCTTGCCTCTCCCTTTGGGAGAGGTGGATTTTGCCGCAGGCAAAAGACGGAGAGGGTGTCGTTAAAAAGAGTAGGGGATTATTGCCCTCTCAGTCTCACTGCGTTCGACAGCTCTCCCAGAGGGAGAGCCAGGATTCTGGTTTCAAAACAGTACAGGCTTACCGCTCATGTATCGGCGCATCATGTCAAAGGCGTAGTTGCCGGCCATGCGGCGGATGAAGCTGCGGGTGCGGCGTGCGCCAAGATGAATCTCGCGGACGAAGGTTTCGTCTTCCGTGGCAAGGGCGATGAACACTGTGCCAACTTCGTTTATGCCGTCGCCGTCAGGGCCGGCAAGACCGGTAACACCAATAGCCATGTCTGTACCAAGCTTTTCACGGATACCTTCGGCCATGGCCTTGGCCACTTCGTAACTCACAACGCCCTTTTCCTCGATAAGCTCAGCGGGGACACCCAGCATCAGGCTCTTGACCTCGTTCCAGTATGTTACTGCACCGCCTTTGAAAAAGGCGCTGGCTCCGGGCAGGTCGGTGAAGCGCTTTGCGATCTCACCGCCGGTGCAGCTCTCTGCGGTGGCAAAGGTCATATGCTTTTCCTTCAGCAGGGCCATGGCGGCTTCCTCAATGCAGTCCACATCGATACCGTATACCATGTCGCCCAGCTTCTGGCACACATGCTCCATCACTGGGGCTATCATTGCCTCGGCTTCATCAAGACTGTGGGCCTTGGCAGTTATCTGCAGCAGGCAGTCACTCTCTTTTGCGTAAGGGGCCATGCTGGGGTTTGTCATGGCGTTCATTTCCTCGGCGAACACATCGTCCACGGCGCTCTCACCCATGCCAAAGACGCAGACAGAGTGTGAGACAATTTTCTCCTCGCTCAGATGCTGGAGATAGGGCATAGCGCTGAGGGAGAACATGGCGTTGCACTCCTTGGGAGGGCCGGGGATCATGACAACGGTCTTGCCGTCCTTCTCAAAGCCGCAGCCGGGTGCGGTGCCGCAGGTGTTGTGAAACACCGTGCAGCCTTCGGGCAGCATGGCCTGCTGATAGGTGTTGTCGGTCAGCTCACCCTTGAAGTCTATGTACTCATAGAGTCCGTCGGCAACTTCCTGATTGTACTCCAGCTTAAGCCCGAAGGCCTCAGCCAGAATCTGCTTGGTCAGATCATCACAGGTGGGGCCAAGGCCGCCGGTGGTGATGATGATGTCGGCGCGCTGCTTTGCAATCATAACGCAGTCGCGGAGCCTCTGGGGATTGTCGCCCACAACGGTGTGGTATTTTACATTGATGCCGATTTTGGAGAGCATCTCGGAGATGTCTCTTGCGTCGGTATTTACAACGCGGCCCAGCAAAAGCTCGGTGCCCACAGAGATTATCTCTGTATCTCTGCTTTTAGTCATGGTCTACCCTTATCCTTTCAATGCCGGCAAGGGCTTCCTCAACCAGACCCTCGATGTCCAGTGCGGCCTCTGCAGCCTCAACCTCGGAGAGCTTGGGATGGGTGCGGGGATGGCGGGGAGTGAAGACGGTGCAGCAGTCCTCATAGGGCAGGATGGAGGTGTCAAAGGTGTCGATCTTTCTGGCGATGGTGATGATTTCTTCCTTGTCCATACCGATCAGGGGCTGGAGCACGGGCAGATCGGTAACAGCTTGGGTGGAGGCCATGGCCTCCATGGTCTGGCTTGCAACCTGACCCAAATTTTCACCGGTGACGATGGCGGAGGCACCGTTGGCCTCAGCGATACGGGTGGCGATGCGCATCATGAAGCGGCGCATGACGAGAGTGAAGTACTCCTCGGGCACCTTGTCGCGCATCTCTTCCTGAATGTGGGTGAAGGGAACCACCTCAATGGTCATTCGGCCGCAGTAGTCGGTGAGCTTCTGGGCCAGCTCCACCACCTTGTCCAGAGCCTGCTGGCTGGTGTAGGGGAAGGAGAAGAAGTGCACAGGGATGAGGCGCACGCCGCGCTTTGCGATCATATAGGTGGAAACAGGGCTGTCTATACCGCCGGAGAGCAAGGTAAGGGCCACGCCGTTGGAGCCCACGGGCATGCCGCCCGCACCGGGCACGGGAGCGGCGTGGACATAGGCTGCCAGGTCGCGCACCTCGATGTGTACAGTGAGTTCAGGATTGTGTACGTCAACTGCGGTGTCCGGGAAAGCCTCGGCCAGCTCACCGCCCACATACTGGCTCAGCTGGATGCTGGTCATGGGGAAGGCCTTGTCGCTGCGCTTGGACTCCACCTTGAAGCTCTTTGCATTGAGCATATCCTCGCGCAGATATTCCTTGGCGAGGGCCACAATGGCATCCTTGTCCTTTTCACAGGCGGCGGCACGGACGATGGAGACGATGCCGAAAATCTTCTGGAGAATCTCCATGGCGGCGTCCATGTCGGCGCTGTCGTCCTTGCCTTCAACATAGATGGTGGACTGCAGGCAGTAGACCTTGAACTCGCCGATCTTTTCCAGACGGCGGCGGATGTTGGACTGGAGCTTCTGCTCAAATCTGCGGCGGTTGAGGCCCTTGAGCACCAGCTCGCCCAGCTTTACAAGTATAATGTCGTTCATATTATTCTCCTTGCTTGAGTCTTGTTCTTGCCTCTCACTCTGGGAGAGGTGGCACGGCGAAGCCGTGACGGAGAGGGGATCAATTCTGCATAAAATCGTAGGTTCTGTACTGTATAGCCTCAGCGATATGCTCGGGGCCTATGTTATCTGCATTGTCCAGATCCGCAATGGTGCGGGCCACACGCAGGATACGGTCGTAACTGCGGGCGCTGAGCCCCATTGCATCGAAGGCGGCTTTCATAAGCATGTCGCTCTCCGGTGACAGGTTGCAGTATTTTCTCAGTTCTTTTGTGCCCATGTGGGCGTTGCACATGCTGCCGTCTCCTTCAAAGCGGCTGTGCTGAATGTCCCGGGCGGCGTTTACCCGCTTTTTGATTTCTGCGGAGGGCTCTGCCGGGGCTTTGTGGCGCAGCTCCTCATATTCAAGGGCCGGCACCTCAACGATTATATCAATTCTGTCCAGCAGCGGGCCGGAGATGCGGCTGTGATAGCGGCGAATATCGCTTTCTGAGCAGCGGCAGCGGCCTGAGGAGTGCCCGTACCAACCACATTTGCAGGGGTTCATGGCACAGACCAGCATGAAGCGGCTGGGGAAGGTGACAGAGGCCGCAACGCGGGAGACGGTGACCACGCCGTCCTCAAGGGGCTGGCGCAGCACCTCCAGCACATCGCTGCGAAACTCCGGCAGCTCATCCAGAAACAGCACGCCGTTATGGGCAAGGCTTATCTCACCCGGGCGGGGCACAGAGCCGCCGCCGGAAAGTCCGGCAGGGGACACTGTATGGTGGGGAGAGCGGAAGGGTCTTAAGGAGATTATGGGCTGCTCGCGGCTTGTAAGCCCGGCAACGGAATGAATCTCGGTGCTCTCTATCATCTCGTCCCGGCTCATGTCCGGCAGAATGCCGGGCAGACGCTTCGCCAGCATGGACTTGCCGGCGCCGGGAGGGCCGACGATGAGAATATTGTGACCACCTGCGGCGGCAATTTCAAGGGCGCGCTTTACGTTTTCCTGCCCCTTGACATCGGAAAAGTCCAGAGGCATGTGTTCATCCGCTTCGGGTTCTGGGGCTACGGTGGGGCTGAGACTTTCCTCGGCGCGCAGATGGGAGATAAGCTCCTTCACGGTTTTTACGCCGTAAACCTCCACGTCCTCGGCAAAAGCGGCTTCTGCTGCATTTTCCATGGGAACAAAGAGCCTTCTCACGCCGTTTCGCCGGGCGGCCAGAGCCATGGGCAGCACACCATGCACGGGGCGGAGCTCGCCCGTCAGGCTCAGCTCACCCAGAAAAGCGCAGTCCTCGCCGGGGTTTTTAATGTCTCCTGCGGCGGAGAGTATGCCCACAAGAATAGGCAGGTCATACACCGTGCCGGCCTTTTTCTTGTCGGCCGGGGCAAGGTTCACCGTCATCCGGGATACAGGAAAGCGAAAACCGTTATTCTTTATGGCGGCGCGCACACGTTCGCGGGCCTCTTTTACCGCCGTATCCGGCAGGCCCACAATGTCAAAGGCGGGCAGGCCGTTGGAGATATAGACCTCAACGCTGACGCCGTAGCCGCCGATGCCATTGACGCCGAAGCTTTTTATGCTGGAAAACATAAACTAACCCTCTTTAAGAAAAACCGGAGAAGATTCGTTCTCCGGTTTTCTGGTATTTTTATTCTTCCACAGGAACGATGGCGATGTGCAGCTCATCCAGCTGCTTCTGCTCTACCACGGAGGGAGCGTCCATCATGATATCCTGTGCGTTCTTGTTCATGGGGAAGGGGATGACTTCGCGGATGGAGTCCTCGCCGGCCAGCAGCATGACCATACGGTCAACACCGGGGGCGATGCCTGCGTGGGGAGGAGCGCCGTAGCAGAAGGCATTGTACATTGCGGGGAACTTGGCCTTCACGTCTTCTTCGCCCAGACGGACCATCTCAAAGGCCTTGATCATGATCTCGGGATCATGGTTACGGACAGCGCCGGAAGAAAGCTCAACACCGTTGCAGACAAGGTCGTACTGGTCTGCGGTGATGGAGAGAGGATCGATCTCGCCGCGCTCTGCCTTGAGCAGCACTTCCATACCGCCGGAGGGCATGGAGAAGGGGTTGTGGCAGAATTCCAGCTCGCCGGACTCCTCGCCCATCTCGTACATGGGGAAGTCAACGATCCAGCAGAACTCGTAGCGTTCCTTGTCCATGTGGCCGGGAACTGCGTTACCAAGCATCTTGCGCATGACGCCGGCAACCTTCTGAGCCACTTCCTTCTTGCCTGCGGTGACACCAACCAGACAGCCGGGCTTGAGACCCAGAGCTTCAACGATGCTGTCCTTGCGGTCAGCCAGGAACTTGGCTACGCCGCCAGCCAGCTCACCCTTCTCGTCCAGCTTGAACCAGTAGGGCTTGGCACCTGCCTGCACTTCAACATCGGCGCAGAGCTTGTCGATATTCTTGCGGGTCATATCACAGTCGGAGACAACGATGGCCTTGACGGTGTTGCCTTCGGCGAAGGGGCCGAACTCGGTGCCCTGCACCAGAGCGGTGATGTCCTGAACGATCAGGTCGATACGCAGGTCGGGCTTATCTGAGCCGTACTTCTCCATGGCTTCCAGATAGGGGATGCGCATGAAGGGGGCGGAGGAGGCAATGTTGTACTTGCCGTACTTTGCAAAAATGGGAGGCAGAACCTCTTCCAGAACGGCGAAAACGTCATCCTGGGTGGCGAAGGCCATTTCCATATCCAGCTGGTAGAACTCACCGGGGCTGCGGTCGCCGCGGGCATCCTCATCGCGGAAGCAGGGGGCGATCTGGAAATAGCGGTCAAAGCCGGAGGTCATCAGCAACTGCTTGAACTGCTGGGGAGCCTGGGGCAGAGCATAGAACTTGCCGGGGTGCTTTCTTGCGGGGACCAGATAGTCTCTTGCGCCCTCAGGGGAGGAGGCGGTGAGAATGGGGGTGGTGATCTCCAGGAAGCCCTGCTCGGTCATGGCCTGGCGCAGAGCTGCAACAACATTGCAGCGCAGAATGATGTTCTGCTTTACTGCGGGGTTTCTCAGGTCCAGATAGCGGTACTTGAGACGCTGAGTCTCATCAGCATCGCGGCTGCGGTTGATTTCAAAGGGCAGCTCATTGTAGCGGCACTTGCCGAGGACCTCAATCTTCTCGGGGACGATCTCAATGTCGCCGGTGGCCTGCTTGGGGTTCTTGCTGGCGCGCTCACGGACGGTACCCTCAACGGAGATAGTGGACTCCTTGTTGACGGACTTGACAAGGCGCATCTGCTCCTCGTCTTCAATGACGACCTGAGTGGTGCCATAGAAGTCACGGACAACGATGAAGGCAAAGTTGCTGCCGACCTCGCGGACGTTTTCCATCCAGCCTGATATTTTTACTTTCTGACCAACATGCTCCATGCGGAGCTCGTTGCAGGTATGAGTACGGGACTGTGTCATTTCTTTTCTCCTAAATATATAAGTCTGTGGAAATTACTCTTTTATAACACTGAGACTGTTCTTCTCTGCGATGCCGGCGGCAATGTGGGCTGCGGCATCTTCGGGGCTGAGCTTAAGCTGCTCGCCGGAAGCCATGTTCTTGACAGAAACCAAACCTGCGGCCTCTTCATCCTCGCCGATCAGCACGGCATATGGGACCTTCAGCTTGTCGGCATAGCTCATCTTCTGCTTGAACTTCTTCTTCTCGCCGTAGATCTGGGTGCGGATGCCAGCCTTGCGGAAGGTGGTGGCAACGGCGATGGAAAAGCCCATCTCTTCGCCCATGGGCAGCACCAAAGCGTCACAGGGGGAGCTGACCATTTCATCGTTGAGCAGGCCCTGCTCATTGAGCACGTAGAACAGGCGGGTAAGGCCGATGGAGATACCAACGCCGGGCAGCTGCTTATCGGTGTAATACTCGGCCAGATTGTCGTAACGACCGCCGGAGCAGACAGAGCCGATCTCAGGATGCTCGGTCATCTCGGTTTCATAAACGGTGCCGGTGTAGTAATCAAGGCCGCGGGCGATGGTCAGGTCGATGGCGAAGTTTTCTTCAGGCACGCCGAAGGCCTTGAGGTACTTGGTAACAGTCTTCAGCTCTTCAAGACCCTGGTCAAAGGTCTCGTCCATGCCGCGGTACATCTCAAGACGCTCAATGACTTCTTCGTTTGTGCCGCAGATGGCCATGAAGTCCAGCACGTTCTCGGTCTTGCAGGGCAGCATCCTGACTTCCTCGATGAGAAGCTGCTTTACCTTGTGGGGACCAATTTTGTCCAGCTTGTCCACAGTGCGCATGATGTCGCCGGCCTTGTCGCTCATGCCGTTCATGGCGTAGAAGCCGTTGAGTATCTTGCGGTTATTGACCTTGATCTTGAACTTAGTGATACCAAGCTTGGTGAAGGTGTTGTAGATAATGGCGGGGATTTCAGCTTCGTTGATGATATCCAGCTTACCGTCGCCGATGATGTCAATATCGGCCTGGTAGAACTCGCGGAATCTGCCGCGCTGTGCGCGCTCACCGCGGTAGACCTTGCCGATCTGGTAGCGGCGGAAGGGGAAGCAGAGCTCGGAATAGTGTCCGGCGACGAATTTTGCCAGAGGCACAGTCAGGTCAAAGCGCAGGGCCAGATCGCTGTCTCCCTTCATGAAGCGGTATATCTGCTTTTCGGTCTCGCCGCCGCCCTTGGCAAGCAGAACTTCGGCAGACTCAATGATAGGGGTATCCAGAGGAGCAAAGCCATAGACAGAATAGCTCTCGCGGAGAACCTCCATCATGCGCTCCATCTTTATCTGCTGCTCAGGCAGCAGCTCCATAAAACCGGACAGGGTCCGGGGCTGAACTTTTGCCATAAAAGCCGTTCCTTTCAAGAAAAATATATACGCTGTAATTTCCAGTTTCTTACAGGCTCAAAAAGCGCAAAATGCCCCCTTGAAGGGGCTTTGCAGATTTTAGTTTGATTGTGGCGGCAAACTGCCGGCCGAAGTTCATCTCTTCTGAGGGTTGACGATGTTGCGCCAATCCAGATCGCCGCGGCGCAGACCCTGAACCAGAACTTCCGCGGTGGCGGCGTTGGTGGCAAAGGGAATCTGATACTGGTCGCAAAGACGTTCAATCTTGTTTATATCGTCAAAGCCTTTGGGGTTTGCTGGGTCACAGAAGAAGAGAACCAGGTCAATCTCGTTGAAGGATATCCTTGCGCCAACCTGCTGTGCGCCGCCCTGGTCTGCGTGCAGGTACAGGGTTACGGGCAGGCCGGTAGCTTCGGATACCAGCTTACCGGTTACATGGGTGGCACAAAGGGAATGCTCTGCAAGGATACCGCAGTATGCAATGCAAAACTGAGTCATAAGCTCTTTTTTTCTGTCGTGCGCCATCAATGCGATGTTCATAAAATTCTCCGTTTCTCAAATTCTCATAAAGGTTTTTCTCAATACATCTCAAACACTATGATTATAAACAGTAATTGTGAAAACTGCAATAAACACTTTTAAAATTTCAAAATATTTTTGCCGTTTTAACGCCCCCCTTGATAAGAGGCGCGGTGAGACAAGAAAACATAAGTTTTCTAAAGGAAAATTTCCGCCCCAGCTTTATGAAAATGCTCGGCAATACACACAAGTATTCCGCTGCGCTTTTCATTTCGCCGGAACGGAAATTTTCTCTTTATAAACTGCTTTTCAGGCGTATGCTTTCTTGTCTCACTGCGCCTAAGGGGGCGTTAACTTATTTGAGCAATTTCATTTCCTCTTCAGAGGTGTCGCTGTAGCCGCGGATGGTGATGTAGGCGTCCATAATCTGTCTTGCGATAAACTGAACGTCTGCACCGGCGCCACCGCGCTCAACAACTACGAAGATTGCAACTTCGGGGTTTTTATAGGGGCCGTAGCACATGAACAGACCGTCGTTCTGGATGCCTTCACCCTTCTGGGCGGTACCGGTTTTGCCGGCAACAGTCCATGCACAGTCTACCCACTGGAGAACGTTCTTCTCGTTGATGTAGTCGTTGAGCACCTTGTACATACCTTCGTGGACAGCGTCCCAGTTATACTGGCCGGTTTCAACGGTGCTCATGACCTCAGGCACGCGCTCATAGATCTTCTCGGAATAATCGTAGTTTCTGATGGCCTTGAGGATGGAGGAGGAGTAACGGGTACCGCCGTTTGCAACGGTGGCGCAGTACTCTGCCATCTGGATGGGGGAGAAGACGCTGTCGGCCTGACCGATGGCGGCCTGCAGCGTGTCACCTATACGCCACTCAGTACCGGCATAGTCCATGTGGTTTGCACGGTTGGACATATTGCCCTTGGTTTCAACCAGCTCAATGCCGGTGTATTCACCCAGACCGAAGGCTGCGGCAAACTTGCCCATATCGTCAACGCCAAGGTCATTGCCGACGGTGTAGAAGTAATAGTTGCAGGAGTCGCGTATTGCGGCTACAACGTCTTCCTCAGGATGCATCAGCTTTTCATTGGGGTTGGGGCTGGAGTTCCAGATCCAGCATTCAGGG
The DNA here is from genome assembly GCA_017410425.1 of Oscillospiraceae bacterium. GTDB lineage: Bacteria > Bacillota > Clostridia > Oscillospirales > Oscillospiraceae > Limivicinus. The sequence goes on along the minus strand of JAFQQV010000024.1, from coordinate 29,651 downwards.
GCGTAGCCTTCGGCTGCGTACTTTGTAAAGACGCCTTCGCACTTGATTTTATCCTCAGTGTTTACAATACCCATGGTAAGACCGGCAATGGCGGTGCAGGGCTTGAAGGTGGAGCCGGGAGCATAGGCACCCAGCAGGGCGCGGTTAAAGAGGGGCTGGTTTTCTGTCTCCAGCAGCTCCTGATAGTCCTCGATTATGCGGGAAACGTCATAGGTAGGCCAGCTGGCCATGGCCAGAGGCTCACCTGTATTGACGTTGACAACAACGGCGGAAGCGCCGGTGATGTTGTCCTTCAGGTCGGGGTTATAGTCGCCTCGGGCAAGACCTTCGGCTCGTTTCTGGGCAATGTTTTTCTTCAGAATCTCAACACCGTTACCCAGTATTCGCTCCGTCTGCTCCTGCAGGACAGAGTCGATTGTGAGGTAAATGTGGTTGCCGGGCACAGGCTCCTTGGTGTAGACCGTTGCAAGTATTGTGCCCTGCGCATTTCGGGTTTCCTCAACCTTGCCGTCCTGACCGTGGAGGTATTCCTCAAAGGCGTATTCTATACCGTCCTTACCGACCATGGAGTCAGTGGAGTAGTTGAGCAGGGAGTATTTTTCATACTCCTCCTGGGTCATAAGACCAACATAACCCAGAATATGGGCGGCATATTCGGTGTTGTACTGGCGGACATAGTCACGTTTGACCTCGATACCAACCAGCTTGTTTTCCATTATGGAGGAGATAAGCTTCATGCTGGCGTCTTCAACGAAGACGTAGTCGGCAGTGTTGATCGCGTAGCGGACGTTTATGGAATATCTGATGCCCGCGATCATGCGCATTTCCTGAGCGGAGTACTTGTTGTCGATATTGTATCGGGTGCGCATGTAGCTCATCAGCTCAACGGCTGTGGAGTTGGGGTCAATCTCCTGGCGGACATAGTATGCGTCCAGCATGGTGCGCTGGATGGCGGTCATATCTTCAAGATACTCAAAAGGAGGCTCCATGGATATGGGCAGGTCATCGGTATACTCGTCGCCATAGCTTTGAACCAGTTCGACAAGCTCAAGAATAACCGCATTGGGATCCTCGTTTGCAAAGAGCTTGTCAGTATCAATTTTCAGGTTATATCGCTCAGCATTGCTGACCAGCACGCGGCCGTAGCGGTCAAGAATATTGCCGCGGGAGGCGGTGACTGTGCGCTCAGTGGTTGTCAGCTCATTGGCGCGGTTGTAGTATTCCTCACCCTGTACTATCTGCAGCTTGTAGAGGAAGACCATATATATTGTAAGCAGGATTACAAGGATAAGCGCCATGGCTATAACCCTGCCGGAGTTTATGAGTTTGTTCATTTATTCTCCTTTTTTGCGTGGAGGCTTGGTGGGATCAGTTTATTCTTTCGCGGCTCCATCTGGCGGGCATGAAGTAGGTCAGCGCCGAGAAGGGCAGGGACCAGAGTGCCTGTATAACAAGAACGGTGATCATGTCCGTGCTGAAAGCGTCTGCTGCAAGGGTTTTGAGCATCTGCAGTGTACCGGTTATCAGCAGCACGATAAGGCTGACGCCCATGAAGGCGAAGAAGCGCCGGTTGATGAAAAACTGGGAGATGAAAGCCGAGGCCAGACTCAGCGCCGGAAGCAGCAAGGTGAAGAAGACCTTGTTTTCCACATATGCCATGTCTGCAAAAAGACCCATGATGATGGAAAATACCGGGCCGAAGGTGGCGCCTTCAAACATACCCAGAGCAGCAGCTGCAGCAGGCAGCACCGTGGGGCACACGCCCATTATGCGCAGCGAGCCCAGCAGCATGTTCTGTGCCGTCAGCGTAAGGAAGACGAACAGACCATATCTCAGATATTTGCGGAGATCTAGTTTTTCAAGAAAATCGTTCAATGTTATTCCACCACTTCAAAGCTCTTGATGATGAAGACCTGTACAAGAGAGTCCAGGTCGCACTGGGGCTGGACGATGCCGTACTCAATCTGGCCGCCGGCTTCGGTCTGAACAGCGGTAAGAGTGCCTATGACAAGACCTGCGGGAAAAGCACCGCCGGAACCGGAGGTGAGCACGTCGTCACCCACGAAAATCTGTGCACCGTCGGCAAGGTAGGTAAGCTTTGCCTGCTTGTCGCGCATCATGGAGTATTCACCCACAACCATGCCGGAGTTACCGGCAACGCCGACAAAGGCGCCGACGCTCATGTCAACATCTATAAGGGTGCTGACGGTGGCCCAGTTGCTGCCAAGCTCAGTTACCTGACCTACAACTGCGCCATACTCGGTAATAACAGGGTCGCCCAGCTCGATGCCGCTGCTCTCACCTTTGGAGATGGTAAAGGCTGAGGCCCAGTTTGATGAGGACCAGAGAACAACCTTGCAGCTTTCCAGTTCAAAGTCAGTATGGGCCTGGCGCAGATTCAGCGCCTCGCGCAGACGCACATTTTCCTCAGAGGCGGCAATGCCGTCACGGGCAGACTGCTGTGCATCAGCAAGCTGGGAGCGGAGAGATTCGTTCTCTGCCAGCAGGGAGTCGTACTCATATATATAGCCGTAGATGGTGTCAAACCAGTTGACAGCAGAGCTCAGGGCCTTCTGGATGGGGGACTTGATAACACCGGTGGCGTTCTGCACAAAGCCTATGTTACCGTCCTTTGCAGCAGAGCTAAGGCCGACTATCAGGCATACGGCAGCGATGATTATGCCCACGCGTATTCCGTTTTTTCTCAGATATTCTTTCAAAGCACTTTAACTCCCTGCGTTTTAAGCATTTCACCAAGTGTGCAAAGGGGAAGACCCATGACGTTGAAAAAGTCACCCTCAATGCCTTCCACAAAGATTGCGCCCTTTCCCTGAGCGCCGTAGGCGCCGGCCTTGTCCATAGGCTCGCCGGTGGCAACATAAGCCTCAATCTCCTCGTCGGACATGGGGCGGAAACGGACCTGACTCATGTTGTAGCGCAAAAGCTCATTATCACCGCAGATCAGACATACGCCGGTGTAAACCTGGTGTGCTCTGCCCTGCAGAGAGCGGAGCATCTCAATGGCATGCTTCCTGCTGTGGGGCTTGCCATAGACCTGGTTTTCATGCCAGACGATGGTGTCAGCTGCGATTATGACGTCTTCAGCCTTGCAAAGTTCCTTTACCTCCCGGCCCTTCTGGGCGGCAAGAGCCATCACCAGCTCGCCGGGGGCAAGACCCTCAGGGGCGGATTCCTCGCCCTTTGCGGGGATTATTTTAAGATCATTTACTCCGAGCATTTCCAGCAGCTCTTTACGCCTGGGGGAGCCGGAGGCCAAAACGATAGACATTATTTCTGTTTCTCCAATCTTCTGCTTGCTCAGTCAACACCGCGATAGTAAAGGCCGCGGGTGAGAACATTGGGCTTGTAGTCGGAAAGACCCATATAGCCCTTGGCAACTTCCACGCACTCTCTGGGGCTTTCGGTGGTGAACATCATGCGCAGACCCCAGAGGCCGGCCTCATAGATGTCATTTGCCTTGTCGGCAAGGTAGAGCTTGTGGGCGTTGTAGATAACATTGCGGCAGCCGAACTCCTTGACCACGGGGAAGACAGAGCCTGTGCGGTCGGACATCTGGCCGGGAGTCTGGCAGGCGCAGCGGCCTGCGCTGTGGCGGATGATGCACTGGTCAGAGACCATCAGCGGCAGTCTGCCGTAGACGATAAGCTCAGTATCCAGCGTCTTGGACAGCTCCTTGATCTGGCTCAGGCGCAGCTCAAAGGAGGCGGTGGCGGAGAGGAAGCCTGCGTTCTTTATCATCTCCATGCTGAGGGAGTTGAATGCGTTCAGGGCAAAGTCGCCGCGTACATGCATGCCGGCCTGCTTTGCCAGCATTGCATGGCCCAGATTACCGATGAGAGCCTCGTTTATGCCATTGTCGAAAAGCTTGCTGACAATATCATATACTTCGGGCATTTCGGAATCGGTAATTACTCTGGGCAGAACGGCAACCGGGGTAGTGCCGTTTTCGATGAAGGGGCGCAGCTTGTCAAAATGCGCCTGCATCAAGGTCATAGGTGCATAGAGCAGGCGGGGCTTGAGGGCTGCCAGCTCCTCGGTAAGCTGATCTTCGGTCAGCACCTGGAAGATCATAGCGGGGTCAGCGGTGACGGGCAGGCTCTTGGGCTTTGAGGGCATGCTGCCCACTCTGCGGACTGGGGGCTTTGCGCGCTGCTCAGAAAGCTCGTCAACGAGATTTCGTCTCAGCTCGTTTATAGCGGAGGCGGGCAGGTACAGACCGGGATCGGCCTGGGCGCGGTTTTCAACCACGCTGTAGGGGGTGCCGCCGGTTTTGAACATCTGCTCGGTTATGTAGCTTTCATTGAGCCCCTGACCGCGGGCCTTTTCGGGCACGGCGCCGGTGGCGATGGCCTTGTTGCCATCATTGTCAAAGGCGATGGCCTTGATGGGGCTGGCCTTTTCTGCAACAGTGTAGAAGTGCACAGGGACACGACGGATCTCACCATCGGAATATGCCCTGCGGGCGAGGGTAAACATCTTCTCTGCGTCTCTGTCGGGCATTTCGGAGCGGGTGCCAAACATATCCTGCTTGTCGCCCAGAAAGTAGCCCTGGGTGAAGCCCTGGCGGGAGAAGGCGCGCTCCAGATCCTGCATCTCTTCCAGGCTGGGCTGGCGGCGCTCCTTGAGGGCCTTGGCGTAGATCTTGGTGGCAATGGCGGTGTATTCGGGGCGCTTCATGCGGCCTTCGATCTTGAGACAGGCAACGCCTGCATCCTCAAGCTGCTGCAGGTACTCAACCAGGCAGTTATCCTTAAGACTCATGGGATGGTCGTCCATACGTCCGCCCAGAGAATACTGCATGCGGCAGGGCTGGGCACACATGCCGCGGTTGCCGCTGCGGCGGCCAATGAGGGAGGACATATAGCACTGACCACTGTGGCAGAAGCACAGGGCACCGTGGACAAAAACCTCGGTCTCAATAGGCGCGTTCTGGGTGATGAACTTAATCTGCTCAAAGCTCAGCTCACGGGCCAGCACAGCGCGGGTCATGCCCATTTCAGCGGCAGCTTCCACGCCCTTGAGATTGTGGATTGCCATCTGGGTGCTGGCGTGCAGGGGAATGTCTGGCAGGTACTGGCGGATTGCGGCGGCAAGGCCCAGATCCTGAATAATTATACCGTCAGCGCCGGCCTCGGAGGCAAGGCGCGCAGTCTGCAGTGCAGGCTCGATCTCACGGTCGTTAACAAGGGTGTTCATGGTCACATAGACCTTGCAGCCCCTGATGCGGCAGTAGCGCATGGCGCGCTGGAATTCTTCATCGGTGAAATTTTTTGCACCGCGGCGGGCATTGAAGTTGCCCAGGCCCATATATATAGCGTCGGCGCCGTTCTGCACTGCGGCAATGACAGCCTCAGGTGAACCGGCGGGGCTAAGAAGCTCTATCATTTTTACTGCTCCTCTGATATTTTACAAAAAAACCTGTATTTGCACATTAAGATACAGGATAATTATAGCACAAGGCCACTATTGCGACAAGAGGATTTTAATGCTATAATAAGATGCTTATATTAACAGAACTTTAAATTTCGGAGAATTTTTGTATGCAGGGTAAATTTGCGGAAAACTTAATATCCCCCGCCGCCGCGGACAGGCTTATCTCTGCCCATGACGGGGATCTTGCCCTGCTGTATATTTTCATGCAGCGCACAGGAAGCCGGGATCTGGAACGGGCCGCCGGTGAGCTTTGCAGAACCTATGCTGAGATGCAGGCCGCCTATGAAAAGCTGATGCGCATGGGCCTTGTGGAAGAGGGCCAGAGCTGCAGCCTTTCTGAGCGCGCCGCAAGCCAGAAGCTTATTCTGCCTGCGGAGGAACTACCGGAGTACAGCACTGAGGATATTGTCCGCCGCAACAGTGAGGACGGTGTTTTTTCCGCCCTTGTAAACGAGGCGCAGAAGGTGATGGGCCACAAGATTTCAACGCCGGATATGAAAAAGCTCTTCGGCATTTATGACTATCTGGCCCTGCCGCCGGAGGTTATTATGGAGCTGCTCAACCACTGCATGAACACCTCCATGGGTGAGGACCGTATGGGCCGCCCGCCCTCCATGCGCTATATTGAGCGCGAGGCCTATAACTGGGCCAATCTGGAGATTATGACCCTTGAACAGGCTGAGGAATACATAAGCCGCTGGAAACAGCGCCGGGAAAGCAGCACAAGGCTTGCCGGGGAACTGGGCATCCGCGGCAGACAGCTGAGCGCAACAGAGAGTAAATACCTCAATGCCTGGCTGGATATGGGCTTTGACCATGATGTCATTATGCTGGCCTTTGACAGAACAGTTACCAATACCGGCGGCCTCAAGTGGAGCTATATGAACAAGATTCTCTCCAACTGGAAGGAGAAGGGCTTTAGCACCGTTGAGGAGATCGAGGAAAAAGATACCTACCGCCGTATGCCAGTGAGAAACAGCGCTTCAGATAAGCCCATTGATCCTGAAACGCTCAGAAGAAAGCTGGAAAATATTTAAGGGGACTTAGCTATGGCCTACGATGGAAAGCTTCTGGCAAGGGCCAGAACAAAACTTGATAATATCCGCGCCGACAATCAGGAGGAACAGCGTCGCCGTCAGCGGCAGGTATATGCCCGTGTTCCTGAGATAGAGGATATAGACCTTAAATTCCGTGCCCATATGGCGGAGATTATCCGCATGACCATCAGCCGCAGTGCGGACATTGGTGAGCGCATTGAGCTTTTGCGTGAAGAAAATCTGGATCTGCAGATGCGCAGGGCAGAGCTTCTTACAGAGTACGGCTTTGGTACGGACTATCTTGAGGAGATAATCAGCTGTGATAAATGCCGGGATACCGGCATACACAATGGCGGTGTCTGCCAGTGTCTGGACAGGCTTTATAATATGGAGCTGACAAAGGAGCTGGGCACCCTGATGCGTCGGGGCGATGAGAGCTTTGAAAAGTTTGATCTCAGCCTCTATCCCAATGAGCGGGATCCCTACAGCGGCCTTGTACCCAGGGACAGCATGCGCGATGTGTTTGAATTTTGCCGCCGCTATGCGGAAAACTTTACTCAGGCTAAAAAGAACCTGCTCTTCCAGGGCGGCACAGGCCTGGGCAAGACCTATCTTTCCGCCTGCATTGCAAGGGTGGTGTCAAAGAAAGGCTGCTCTGTCTGCTATGAAACCGCTGCCACAGCCCTTGAATACTACGAAAAGGCCAAGTTCAGCCGGGACATCACCGAGAGTGAGGAAGCTGCTTTGCGCGTAAAGCGTATGGAAAGCTGCGATCTTATGATTCTGGACGATCTGGGCACCGAGATGAATACCCCCATCAGCCAGAGCGCCCTTTACACCCTTATCAACAAGCGCCTTGTAAATGGTCAGAAAACCATCATCAGCACCAACTGCAGCGATGATGAGCTTATGAGAAGATACACTCCCCAGATATATTCCCGTATCACTGGCGAGTTTGAGGCCCTGCCCTTTGTGGGGAAGGATATCAGGCTTATGAGGAAAGGAGACTGAACATGCAGCACGAAATCACTTCGGCAATCCCCCTTCTGGACGAAAACGGAAATCTTACCGAGCCCGGCTATGCAAAGAAGCTTCTGCCGGTTTACCGCCGTGAGGATATCAAGGTCAATCCAAGCCGCATCAAGGAATGGGACTACTACCTTGTGAACAACGGCCGCTACGCCCTGGCCCTGACCATTGCCGACAATGGCTATATGGGTCTGGACTCTATCTCCCTGCTGGACTTTGAAGAGGGCTGGGAGATCACCAAGAGCCCTATGAGCGCCATGCCCATGGGCAAGATCGGCCTGCCTGAAAAATCCTATGAGGGCGACGTTGAGCATGGCGACGGAAGCTACCGCATCCGCTTTGACAATCAGGGTCTTGGCAGACGTGTGCTCTCCGGCTGGATGGCAGACTTTGGCCCCAAGGGCATCCTCACCTTTGAGGTGGAGCTGCTCAGCGAGCCTGAGGAGAGCATGGTTATCGCCACTCCCTTTGATAAGCCCGGCCACTTCTACTACAACCAGAAGATCAACTGTATGCCCGCAAGAGGCTTTGTCTACTACGGCGGCAGAACCTACAGATTTGATCCCTCCGACAGCTTTGGCACTCTGGACTGGGGCCGCGGTGTCTGGACCTATCACAACACCTGGTACTGGGGCTCTGCCTCCTCTGTAGTTGACGGCAAGACCTTCGGCTGGAATATCGGCTATGGCTTTGGCGACTGCTCCGCCGCTACCGAGAATATGCTTTTCTATGAAGGCAATGCCCACAAGCTCTCCGAGGTAAAGTTCAATATCCCCGGCGATGAGAAAGACTTCATGTCCCCCTGGACCTTCACATCTGATGACGGCAGATTTGAAATGAACTTTGTTCCCGTGCTGGACAGAGCTTCCTGCACCGATGCCAAGTTCATCAAGTCCGACCAGCATCAGGTCTTCGGCCTGTTCACCGGCAAGGCCGTGCTGGATGACGGCAGAGTGATTGAAGTGAAAGACTTCCCCGGCTTTGCCGAAAAAGTTGAAAACAAGTGGTAAAACAATAAAAAATACACGGGTTCAAAAGAAACCGTGTATTTTTTATTTCAGTGCCATTGAATTGTTCAAAAGTCCGCTACTGTATATAAACAGCACATCCTGCTTGTCGAAACTTATAAACTGGTCCAGCATGGCACTCTGGATATAGCGGATGTCCACCAGTGTTATTTTGTCGTAGCTTTCTATAAGCAGGGGGGCAAGAGAACTGCCGAAGGAATCGCGGAAAATTATGAGCTCACGACCGGTGTTGGCGCTGTGGTTTTCTATTACCAGCAGGGCATCAGCGCCGTTGAGGAACATCTCGTAGGGATCACGGCCTGTGGCGGCCTCCATGTCGTAGAAGGGAACTGCCTTGGGGCTGCCGCTGTCGTAGCTTGTGACGGTGCAGGCGCGGATGGTGTCGTTGGTGGCGTAGAAAATGCGGTCAGATATGCTGCTGTTTGCCAGCTGGCCGGAATATACGCCGTGAAAATCCTGCAGCACAGGCACGATCTCATGCTCGCCAAGGTTTGCAGTGCCCATAGCTTTGCATATTGTCTCGGCAATGTCTTCTATGCGCTCCTGCCGCCAGTGGCTGTCACTGCGGTAATAGTCCCCGGTTTCCAGAAGCTGGGCGATGGGGATGTACTGCATGTAGTCGGCCTTTTTAAGCATGTAGCTTTCAAGTTCTTCAAAGTCCAGATAAGGTCTGCCGGCCTCAGGGGCGATGAAGTAATTCTTATCCGGGATCATGGAAAACCAGACCCGGCAGCTCGTGTCCTTGAGATATTTGGCGTAAATGCTCTCAAACCTGCCGGCAGCATGATCCAGCATTTTTTCGTTCAGCGGGCCATCAAGCTTTGAGATGTGGCCGGCGGAGATGTAGAGACCGTTATTGTCTCCCTGCTGCAAAAGCTTCAGCGCGAACTGGGATTTAAGCCCGCGGAAACTATCGCGCAGCGGGAACTGATCCTGCGCAAAAGCTTCAAATTCGTCCATGAAACTGCCGTCCATGATGCTTTCCAGACTGATTTCAGGCGTCTGCTGCAAAAGTCTGCGCTCAGATTCGGAAAAGCTTTTGGTTGGGACTAGGCAGAAACTCAGCATGCCCATCAGGATGGCTGTGGCCATAATTATGGCAAAAATTTTATTTTTCATCATAGCCCCTCCTTAAAACCTGAAATACAAAAAGGGGTTGAAGCTTCCGTCTACAAGATAAGCGGTGCAGACGAGGAGCAGCCCAAGGGCGCATAGCGGCTGCAGCAGAGCCGAAATGCCAAGTCTGCCTATCGCCCGGGCGCAGAGCTTTACAATGGGGCAGCAGCCTACAATGGCGATGATGAGCAGCAGACCGTAGTTTCTCAGCTGATAGAGGCTTTCGGCGTTGAAAAGCGGAGCATTGCCCAGGCCGAACATGCCGCCTATCTGGCGGAAAGCTTCGGGCATGTCTGCGGCGTTGAAGATAACGAAGCCGATTACGACAAGCAGCATGGTGTATATTCTGCCAAGAATCTCACTGCGCTCCAGCCTTTTCAGCAGCCAGAGCTTTTCAAGCACCAGCAGCAGCGCAAAGTATAGGCCCCAGACCATGAAGTTCCAGTTTGCGCCGTGCCAGAAGCCTGTGCAGAACCAGACCACGAATATGTTGAAAAACCAGCGGGGCTTGCTGACTCTGTTGCCGCCCAGTGGGATGTACAGATAGTCTCTGAACCAGGAGCCCAGACTCATGTGCCAGCGGTGCCAGAACTCGGTAATGCTGCGGGAAATGTAGGGATAGTTGAAGTTCTCCATAAATTCAAAGCCCAGTATTTTACCAAGACCAATGGCCATGTCGCTGTAGCCGGAAAAGTCGTAATAAATCTGCAGGGTAAAGCCTATGGCGTAAAGCCAGTAGAACAAAATGCTCTCTTCGCTGGCGGCAGAAAAAGCCGAGCACAGCGCACCCATTGAGTTTGCGATGATCACTTTTTTGCCAAGGCCTATGATGAAGCGGAAGGCACCCTCTGCGGCGCTGCTCATACTCAGGCTGCGGTTTTCAAGCCGATCGTTTATATCCGCGTACCTCACAATAGGGCCGGCGATGAGCTGCGGGAACATTGAAATGTAGCAGCCCAGCTTTATGATGCTGCGCTGGGCCGGGACAGAGCCTCGGTACACATCGGCAAGATAGCTTATCATCTGGAAGCTGTAAAAGCTTATGCCCACTGGCAGGGCAAGGCGCAGTAGAGGCAGGCTCAGCCCGGTGGCGGCAGAAAAGTTTGCGATGAAAAAGTCCGCATATTTGAATAGGCCCAGCAGAAAAAGCACAATGCCCACCGAGAGTATGAGCCAGAATTTAGCGGCTTTTCTTCCCAGACTATCTTCGATCATCAAGCCGGAAAACCAGCCCAATATAATAGTGAAGACCATGAGGAAGACGTACTTCGGCTCACCCCAGGCATAAAAGAGCAGGCTGAAAATAAGCAGCACCGCGTTTTTCATGCGCATGGGCAGCACGAAATAGCACAGCAGCACAGCCGGCAGGAAAAAATATAAAAATGTCAGGCTTGAAAAAAGCATGGCGAATATCCTTGTCTGAAACTAAAAATGTAGGGAACGGATTTATCCGTTCCAAAAGTGGGAAGTGTTTTGGAATGCATAAATGCATTCCCTACAAGAAATACGGGCCGATCTGAATCGGCCCGGAATTTTGTGTTTTACTCAGCTTTCTCGTTGGAGCACATTACAAAGAAGACCAGATTATCTGCGCTGCCGCAGACAGTCTCATCAGCCTCGGTGCAGATGTTCCAGCGGGGATCGGCGTTCTCCAGCAGCTTTGCACAGAAAGCCTCGCAGGCATCAGCGTTCTCAAGCTGGAAGACATAGGCCACAAAGGGGATGGCGCCGATGGCGGGGCCAAATATTACGCCTTTTTCAAAGCCTTCAATGTCAGCAGTAAAGCCCATGAGCCAGCCGGGTTCAACTTCCATGCTAACACCGTCAAAGGGCAGCATGCCGCTCTGCAGCAGAGCATCGGCCAGAGCCTGAACATCCTTTTCGCCGCCTTCAACCTTGGCATTGAACTCATGATAGAGCTGGTTACCAAGAGTGGCGGGAACAGGTTCTTCCTTTGCGCCGCAGGCACAAAGACCCATGGCCATAACAATAACAAGTATAACAGCAATAATTCTTTTCATTTTGTCAAATCTCCATTCTGCCGCAGTGTTGTTTCGCGGCCTATTATCAGACGGGAACAGGGCTGTTTTGTTCCACATAAAGTTTTTGTTAAGAAAAATTAAGATAAAAGCCGGTGCATGGTGAAAAACTATGTGCCATAGCAGCTTTTTCCACAGGATACCATGCTTTATGGCTCTTTGCAAGCATTGCCTGAATGAAACAAAAATGCATTAATGTCTTGTATTCTTTGGAAAATGCCTGTATAATAACTTGAATAAACTTAAAAATTTTTAATTTTCAAAAAAGGCAGGATTGCTATGAGTTCATATAAGCGCCGCTTTGGCGACAGAAAAGACGGTCGTCTGATCCGTTCCCTCCCCGCATTCAACAGATTTATACCCTATATTATGCCCACCCGCAATGATGCCTGCAACCACTATGAGGAAAGCTTTGAAATCAGCGTACTGGACAAGCGCCTGCGCGAGCTGAGAGTTGAAGGTTATAAGGGCATTGGTCTGCTCCACTTCCTTATTGCGGTTCATATCCGCGGTATCTCCATGCTGCCCGGCCTTAACCGCTTTGTTGCCGGTCGCCGGGTATATGCTGCAAATGATATTGCCATTGTTATGACTGTCAAGCGCAGCCTCTCCATCGATGCTACTGAGACTACTATCAAGGTTCACTTCCAGCCTACCGACACTATCTTTGATGTCTACCGCAAGCTCAACGAGAAGATTGAAGAAGTCAAGGCTGACGAGGGCAACAATAATACCGAGGATGTGGCCGAGGCTCTGTGCAAGGCTCCCCGCTTCCTGCTGCGCTTTGCTTTGCAGCTGCTGCGCATCGGCGATTACTTTGGTATTCTGCCTGAGGCACTTACTGAGGCCAGTCCCTTCCATGGCTCCATGATTATTACTGATCTGGGTTCACTGCGCATCGGACCTATTTACCACCATATCTATAATTTCGGCACCCTGCCTGTATTTATAGCCTTTGGCTCCAAGTACACAAAGTACGAGGTAAACCGCCACGGCATGGTGGAAAAGAAAAAGTACGTTGACCTGAAGCTGGTCTCTGATGAGCGTATCTGCGACGGTCATTATTATGCCCAGTTCCTGCAGGCATATCGTTATATGTTCCAGCATCCCGAAATCGTGGAAGCTCCTCCCACCAGAGTTGTGGAAGATATATATTAAGATATAAATTGAATCACCCGGTTCACTTGAACCGGGTGATTTTTTACATCTCAAAGAGATTTATCTGGCTGGTCTCAGGCATGTCGCCAAGAGCGCCCAGATTCTTAAGCTGTTCCAAGTGGGTCTTGGAGAGTTTGGGGCAGGCGGAGGAGAGCTCCTCCATGGAGATGTACTTTGTTCCGCTCTCGCGGCAACGCTCAAGGTCGAGAGCTGCAGATTCACCCAGACCCGAGATGGATACAAAGGGCGGGCGAAGCTTCTTGTCCTCGGTTATGAGGAACTTTGTGGGATGGGAATTGTACAGGTCGATGGGAGCAAACTCAAAGCCGCGCATATTGAACTCGTATACGGCCTCAAGTGTTACAAGCAGATCGCCTTCATTGGCGGTCAGGTCAGGCTTGCGGCGCATCTCGTTTATCTTGCGGCGCACAGCGTCAGTGCCGCCGCACATCATGCCGGCGTCAAAGCCGCCCTTCTGGCTGCGGCGGTAGAAGTATGCCGAGTAGAAGGCCAGAGGCTCATGCACCTTGAACCATGCGATGCGGAAAGCCATCATAACATAGGCCACCGCGTGGGCCTTGGGGAAGAGGTAGGCGATTTTGCGGCAGGACTCAATATACCATTCGGGCACGCCCTTGTCGCGCATCTGCTGCTCCACGTCGCCGGGGAACTGGCCGCTGCTCTTGACCTTGCCTTTACGCACGGCTTCCATGGTCTTGAAGGCCAGGGAAGGCTCGATGCCAACGGAGATCAGATAGAGCATAATGTCGTCACGGCAGCCGACTGTCTCGTTAACGGTGGCGATGTTGTTGACAATCAGGTCGTGGATATTGCCGGCCCAAACGTCGGTACCGTGGGAGAAGCCGGAAAGACGGATAAGGGTGTCAAACTGATCCGGCTGAGTGTCCACCAGCATCTGGCGGGTGAAGGGGGTACCAAATTCAGGTACGCCGATGCTGCCGGTCTTACCGATGATGGGGTCATCGTCAGGCAGACCCAGAGCCGCAGGAGAGGTGAAGATGGACATGGTCTCCGGATCGGAGAGGCTTATCAGCTTTGCATCAACCCCGGTCATATCCTCCATCATGCGTATCATGGTGGGGTCATCGTGTCCCAGCTCGTCCAGCTTCAGGAGATTATCCTCCATGCAGTGGTATTCAAAATGGGTGGTGATGATGTCGGAGTTGGGGTCGTCTGCCGGGTGCTGCACCGGGCAGAAGTCGGTAACGTCCATATCCTGAGGGATGACGACAAGGCCGCCGGGGTGCTGGCCCGTTGTGCGCTTGATGCCGACCAGGCCCTGGGCGAGGCGGTTTTCCTCCGTCTTTGTGGCGTTGATGCCGCGCTCCTCAAGGTATTTCTTGACGTAGCCGTAGGCGGTTTTTTCAGCAAGAGTGCCGATGGTGCCGGCTCTGAAAACATGGTCTGAGCCGAAGAGAGTTTCGGTGTATTTATGGGCTTTGGCCTGATATTCACCGGAGAAGTTAAGGTCTATATCAGGGGTTTTTTCGTTGCCGGGGTAGCCAAGGAAGGTCTCAAAGGGAATGTCAAAGCCGTCCCTGTCCATGCGTGTGCCGCATTCGGGGCAGTCTTTTTCCGGCATGTCCGCACCGCAACCGTAGCTGCCGTCGGTGACAAATTCGCTGTGGCAGCACTTGGGGCAGACATAGTGGGGCGGCAGGGAGTTAACCTCGGTAATGCCGGACATGTATGCAACAATGGATGAGCCGACAGAACCACGAGAGCCTACCAGATAGCCGTTTTCAAGGGAGTTCTGCACCAGCTTCTGGGCAGACATATAGATAACGTCGTACTGGTGGTCAAGTATGGTGTTAAGCTCCGTGTCAACACGGCTCTTTACAATTTCGGGCGGATTTTTGCCGTAGATACGGTGCATCTTGCCGTAGACCAGATCCTTAAGCTCCTGGGCGGAGTTTTCTATCTTGGGGGCAAAGAGGCCCTTGGGCAGCAGCTCGATTTCCTCCACCTGATCGGCGATAGCTCTGGGGTTGGTGATGACAACTTCCTTTGCGGTTTCCTCGCCCAGATACTCGAATTCTGCCAACATTTCGTTTGTAGTTCGGAAATAGATGGGGCAGCCGCGGTCAGCGTCGGAAAATTTCTTTGCAGCCTGCAGAATCTTGCGGTACTGTTCGTCCTCAGGGTCAAGGAAGTGTACGTCAGAGGCGGCGATTACGGGTTTGCCCAGTTCGCGGCCCAGTTCAAGGATGGTGCGGTTATAGCCCTGCAGCACACTTATGTCGCTGACAATGCCGTTGTCCACAAGGAAGCCGTTGTTGCCAAGGGGCTGAATCTCCAGATAGTCGTAGAAGCTGGCGATCTTTTTAAGCTCCTTCTTGCTGGCACCCTTCATTACCGCGCCGTAAAGCTCACCCATACCGCAGGAGGAGCCCACCAGCAAACCTTCGCGGTGCTGGATCAGCAGACTCTTGGGGATGTTGGGGGTGCGGTGGAAGTATTTGAGGTAGGACTGGGAAATAAGCTCGTAAAGGTTTTTAAGGCCGGTGCGGTTTTTGACCAGCAGAATCATGTGGTGGGTTTTGGCCACGTCGGTTCTGCGCAGGGAGTGGTAGACAGTTTCAATATCGTCCACGGTCTTTGCGCCCTGCTGCTGAAGCATGGGCAGGAACTTGCCCATGATGCGGGCCACCACCATAGCGTCGTCGGAGGCGCGGTGATGGTTGAACTGGGGCAGGTTCAGATGACGGGAGACAATGTCCAGCTTGAAGCGCTTAAGCTCAGTACACAGTGCCTGGGACAGGGC
This sequence comes from Oscillospiraceae bacterium, assembly GCA_017410425.1. Taxonomy (GTDB): domain Bacteria; phylum Bacillota; class Clostridia; order Oscillospirales; family Oscillospiraceae; genus Limivicinus. The sequence continues at coordinate 14,005 of JAFQQV010000024.1, read as the reverse complement.
CAGAGTGTCCAGAAAAACAGGGGAGAACTTTATGTTGCAGCGCTTTGCCGCCGCGGTCATGAAGCCCACGTCAAAATGTGCATTGTGGGCAATGATGGGCCTGTCACCGCAAAACTCAATGAACATACGCATGGCCTCGTCCTCAAGGGGTGCGCCCTGCACGTCCTGATCGCGGATGCCGGTAAGCTGGGTTATGTCCGCGGGAATATGGCGCTGGGGGTCGACAAAGGTGTTGAAAGTTTCCTTAATCTCAGAGCCGGAGAAGATAACTGCGCCGATTTCGGTCATGCGGTCGTTCATGGCGTTGAGGCCTGTGGTCTCAATGTCAAAGGCCACAAACTCGGTATCCAGCGGCAGCTTGCTGTGGCCGATGACGGCGGAATTGCCGTCCATGTCGTTGACAAAATAAGTCTCAAGACCGTAGATGATTTTGACGCCGTGCTTTTTGCCGGCCTTCCACATGTCGGGGAAAGCCTGGGCTGTGCCGTGGTCTGTGACGGCGATGGCGGGCATACCCCAATAGGCTGCACGCTTTACAATTTCGCCCGGGTCAGTAAGTGCGTCAAGAGTGGAAAAACGGGTGTGTACATGCAGCTCCACACGCTTTTCGGGGGCATCGTCAGTGCGTATGTAGCGCTTGCCCTTCATGATGTTTCTGGGGTCGAGGACAATGTCCCCGTCATATTTGGAATAGACAACTTCACCCTGAACAACAAGGTGGTCGCCCGGTTTTATCTTGTCGATAATGCTCTGGTCATCGTCAGAACGGAGGAAGCGGCTGACGGTGAGAGAGTTTGTGCGGTCGGTGATGTCAAAGGCCAGCACAGCGCTGCCCTGCTTTTTCAGCGTGCGGCTGTTGACCGCCACAACATCGCCTTCCACGGTGACCTTGCCGGATTCAAGATTGATGCCCTCCATGGGGACGGGGCGCTGCTTTATGCTTTTGCCCATGATAACATCGCCGGTGGGCTTGCCGCCGGGAGTATTGGGCTTCGTGCTGACAGCGGCGCTGGAGGCCATCTTGGGCCGGGGATAGTCCGGTACGATGCCCACACCGGAGAGACTGTAGTCCTCCTTCAGCCTCTCGGAGAGGCTGCGTATTTCCACGGGAGAGGGCATGGCATTAAACCAGGCGCACACCGTGAGCGTTAGCTCAGCGGTGTCCACCTGGACGTCGGTCACATATGCATTTTCAAGTCCGCCGGCGATATGCTTCAGATCCTCGCAGCCGGGGAATATGGTGAGAAATGGGGTATGTGCGCTCATTTATTATACATCACTTTCGATAAGTTCAATAAGTCTGTCGCAGAGCTCCTCTGCCGGGTATGTGCCGAGAATTTCGCCCTTCTTGAAGAGCAGGCCCTTGCCTTTGCCGCCGGCAATGCCGTAGTCGGCCTCGCGTGCTTCGCCCGGGCCGTTTACAACACAGCCCATAACAGCAACGGTAATGTCCCTGTCCATGTTGCGCACACGGCCTTCAACCTCGGTGGCAAGGCCGATAAGGTCGATTTCCGTTCTGCCGCAGGTGGGGCAGGAGACGAATCTTACACCGCCGGGACGCAGACCTGCGGCCTTTACGATGGCGATGCCGGTGCTGACCTCGCGCACGGGATCTGCAGTAAGGGAAACGCGGATGGTGTTGCCTATGCCTTCAGAAAGCAGGGTGCCGATACCAACGGCGGACTGGATGGTGCCGTTCCACTCGGTGCCGGTTTCGGTGACGCCCAGGTGCAGGGGATAGTCAAAAACTTCGGCTGCCTTGCGGTAGGCGGCGATGGTCAGGGGCACAGAGCTTGCCTTCATGCTCAGACAAATGTCGTCAAAGTCATAGCGGTTGAGAAGCTCCACATGGCCCTGGGCGCTTTCTATCATGGCATCCACACAGGGGTGGCCGTACTTCTCCAACAAGCCCTTTTCAAGGGAGCCGGCGTTGACACCGATGCGGATAGGTATATTGCGTTTGCGGCAGGCCTCTGCCACAGCCTTTACATTTTCGGCAGCGCCGATATTGCCGGGATTGATGCGGATCTTGTCTATACCGCGCTCTGCAACTGCAAGAGCAAGGCGGTAGTCAAAGTGAATGTCAGCCACCAAAGGAACATTCACCTGCTCCTTTATCTTATCCACGGCCTGGGCTGCATTCATATCGGGTATGGCGATGCGGACAATGTCAGCACCGGCGGCCTGCATGGCCTTGATCTGGGCTACAGTTGCTTCCACGTCCCAGGTTTTGGTGTTGCACATGGTCTGCACGGTGACGGGAGCGCCGCCGCCGATGAGCACGCCGCCCACGTTTATCTGTTTTACTTTATCTCTGATATTCATAGTTCAATTACCCTGTAATGATTCTGACTATATCGTTGAACATTATCATGGCCATAAGTCCCAGCAGCAGCACCATGCCGCCTGCGTGGATATAGCCTTCGTACTTGGGGTCAAGCTTTTTGCGGATTATTTTTTCAATTATCCAGGTCACCAGCAGCAGGAAAACTCTGCCGCCGTCCAATGCGGGAATGGGCAGCATGTTCATGATAGCGAGGTTTACCGCGATGAAGGCAGTGAAGTAGAAAATTCTGTAAAGAGCGTCGCCTGTGGTTTCAGCGCTGGCACCGGTCTCAGCCATCATGTCAACAATACCAACGGGGCCTGCCATGTCATCCATCTGCACATTGCCTTGAGTGAGATCGGAAAGGCCCATCCACACCATGCGGGAAAACTCCATACAGGTGTCCCAGGCGTTTGAAAGCTTCAAAGGCAGGGTGGCAAGGTCATAGCCCATGTAAAAGCCGTAGATCTTGCCTTCTTCGCCGGGATACTCAATGGGAACCATGTAAAAGTCCTTGAGCTCTACCTTTTTGCCATCGCGCAGAACGACAATGTCATAGGTACCGTCGCCTGCGGCGAGAAACTCGGTCACATTGTAGTACTGGTAAATTCTCTTGCCGTCGATCTTCCAGAACCGGTCACCCACCTGCAGGGCATTTTCGCCTGTGTAGGGGCAGTTTTCACGGAAGTCCACCAGCTCTGTGCTGCGGAATGCGTAGGCGTTGGAGTAGAGTAAAATCACAATGACAAGACCCAGCACAAAGTTCATGAAGGAGCCTGCCACAAGGATAAGTGCTCTTTTCCACGGGGCCTGATTGGTGAAGGCCCGGGGGTCATCGGACTCTTCGTCCTCGCCCGCCATGGCGCAGTAGCCGCCGAAGGGGATGCAGCGCAGGGCGTATAAGGTTTCGCCCTTCTGCTTTTTGAATATTGCCGGGCCCATGCCCAGGGAGAACTCCTCTACACGTACCTTGCAGGCTTTGGCCACGAGAAAATGGCCCAGCTCATGTATGCCTACCAGCACGCCGAAGAGGAAAATTGCCAGGATAACGTAGAAAATGCTCATTTAGAAAAGGTCTCCAAAACATATGCTCTGGCGGCGCTGTCAGCCTCCAGAATGGTATCAAGGTCTGCGTTGTGGATAACGCCCAGCTTCTCGACAGCACCGGCTGCGGCGTCGTAGATGCGGTTGTAACCCAGCTTGTGTCTGAGGAAGAGGCCCACAGCCACCTCGTTTGCAGCGCTCATCACGCAGGGGGCGGTGCCTCCCAGCCTTGCGCAGTCGATGGCCAGCTTAAGGCAGGGGGTCTTCTCAAAGTCAGGCGCTTCGAAGGTGAGATCCTTGAGAGTAGAGAAGTCCAGTCTGCCGAACATGGAGGGGCAGCGCTCAGGATAGCTCATGGCCAGCTGTATAGGCAGGCCCATGTCGGGCACACCCAGCTGGGCGATAACAGTGCCGTCCACCAGCTCTACCATAGAGTGTATGACGCTCTGGGGATGTACTACCACTTCAATATCGTCGGGAGTCACACCGAAAAGATGCATGGCCTCAACAAATTCAAGACCCTTGTTCATCATGGTTGCGCTGTCAACGCTGATCTTTGCGCCCATGCTCCAGTTGGGGTGCTTGACTGCCTGCTCGGGGGTGACGTTCTCCAACTCTGCTCTGGGCTTGCCGCGGAAGGGACCGCCGGAGCCGGTCAGCAGAATTTTCTTCAATTCTTTCTTCTCGTGGCCCATCAGGCACTGGAAGATGGCAGAATGCTCAGAGTCCACAGGGACAATCTCGGCCCCCAGCTCTGCAGCCTTTGCCATAACGATGTCGCCGGCGCAGACAAGAGTCTCCTTGTTTGCAAGGGCGATGCGCTTTTTCTGCTCGATTGCGGCCAGGGTAGGCTTGAGACCCACAGCGCCGGAAACAGCGGTGACCACGCAGTCGATGGAGTCCATGGCGGCGGCCTCCATAAGACCCTCAATGCCGGAGCCTACGCGGATATTGGTATCGGCAACAGCAGTTTTGAATGCCTTTGCGGCCTGCTCATCATAGACTGCTACAAATTCGGGATTTAAGCGTCTGGCCTGCTCTTCCAGCAGGTCTATCTTGCTCTGGGCGGTAAGGGCTTTTACGGGTACGCCAAGATGTACGGCGGCCTCAATGCTCTGCCGGCCGATGGAGCCGGTACTGCCCAGTATGGAAATAGCATTTACCATTTGCTTTTCCTCCATTCTCATGTGTTTGAAAAATGCTTTTCGGCTCCCCTTGTCAGGGGAGCTGTCACGTAGTGACTGAGGGGTAGTTTTCTCTCCCTCAGTCATTTGCTGTGCAAATGCCAGCTCCCTCATCAGAAGGAGCCCTTGCGCATTATGCTTTTACGCCGCCGTAGCGTCTGTCGCGGCGATTGAATTCTGCAATGGCCTTGTCCAGCTCTTCAGGAGTAAAGTCGGGCCAGAGCACGTCGGTAAAATAAAACTCCGCATAAGCACACTGCCACAGCAGGAAGTTTGAAATGCGCTGCTCACCGCCGGGACGGATGAGAAGATCAGGATCGGGTATGCCAGCAGAGTACATGTAATTGGAGAAGCTCTCCTCTGTAAGCTCTGCAGCCTTGCCTTCTGCCAGGTCCTGAGCATAGCGGCGTGCGGCATTGACAATCTCATCCCTGCCGCCGTAGTTTAAGCATATATTGGCCTGGAAGCCCTCATAGCGGGAGGAAATCTCATCGGTCTTTTCCACCAGCTTCTGAAGCTCTGCGGGAAGGCCGGCCACATCGCCGAAAATCTTCATCTTTATGTGGTCCCGCTCCATGGTCTCAATAGCCTCGTTGAGGTATTTGCCCAGAAGCTTCATGATGGTGCCCACTTCTTCCTCAGGGCGGTTCCAGTTTTCAGTGGAGAAGGCGTATACGGTGAGATACTCGACGCCTATGTTCTTGCAGTAGGTGGCGATTTTGCGGAAAGTCTCAGAGCCTACTGCGTGGCCTGCGGTACGGGGCAGGCCTCTTTTCTTGGCCCAACGGCCGTTGCCATCCAGAATGATGGCAATATGGCGGGGTGGGCGCACATCGGTGCGCTCCCCCGCCTTATTGTTGAAAATACCTGCCATATCAGATCTCGGTCAGTTCCTTTTCCTTCTTCTCGGCGATCTTGTCGATCTCCTTGATGTAGTCATCGGTGAGCTTCTGGATATCTTTTTCGGCTATCTTGTAATCGTCTTCGGTGATTTCGGAAGCCTTCTGCTGCTTCTTGAACTTGTCAATTGCATCGCGGCGAATGTTGCGGATAGCAACCTTGGCTTCTTCTGCGTACTTCTTGGTCTGCTTTACCAGATCACGACGGCGTTCCTCGGTGAGGGGAGGGAAGACCAGGCGGATTGCGCGGCCGTCGTTCTGGGGGTTGATGCCCAGGTCGGAAGCCAGAATGGCCTTTTCAATGCCCTTGAGCAGAGAGTTGTCCCAGGGCTGAATCATCAGGGAGCGGGGGTCAGGAGTGGAGACGGTAGCGACCTGCTGGATGGGAGTGGGGACACCGTAGTAGTCAACGCTGATCTGGTTGAGAACTGCAGTGTTTGCGCGGCCTGCGCGGATGGTTGCGTACTCAGTGGAGAGAGAATCGCAGGTCTTTTTCATTTTGTTTTCAAATTCGGGATAGTCAGACATTGTAGTACCTCCGTTATATATGATCTATGGTAAAAATTTTTAGCTTACAGTGGTGCCGATTTCTTCGCCTTCGATTACGCGGCTGATGTTTTCGGGCTGAGCCAGCGCGAAGACGATAACGGGCAGGGAGTTATCCATGGCAAGGCTGGTGGCGGTGGTGTCCATGACGGCAAGCTTGCGGGCCAGAACTTCCTCATAGTCGATATGGTCGAACTTAACAGCCTCAGGATTGGTGCGGGGGTCATCAGAGTAAACGCCGTCGATATTCTTTGCCAGCAGGATTGCATCGGCGTGGATCTCGGCAGCTCTCAGTGCTGCGGCGGTGTCAGTGGAGAAGAAGGGGCAGCCGCTGCCGCCGGCGAAGAGGACTATGTAGCCCTGCTGCATATATTCAATGGCTTTCTGAGTGTCGTAGCGCTCACCCACACCGTGAACTTCAAGGGCGGTCATAACCTTGGCCTTGGCACCCATCTGCTTGAGAACATCGCAGACAGCAACGCAGTTCATAACGGTGGCAAGCATGCCCATGCGGTCAGCGCTGACGCGCTCAACCTTGCCGGCGCCGTCCTTCACACCGCGCCAGAAGTTGCCGCCGCCGATGACGATGCCGATCTCAATGCCTTTGTCAGAATTAGCCTTGAGCACTTCACAGACATCGGAAATAAAGTCGAAGTCAAAACCGGTCTTCTTCTCGCCGGCGAGAGCTTCGCCGCTGATCTTGATAAGGACTCTCTTATACTTGCAAGCCATAAAAACTCTCCTTATGCGTATATATTACTTATAGACATATTTTCTGATATTAATTATATCTTAGTGATTTTACCACAGCATATCTGTTTTGACAATTCCAAATTGATTCGGCCTGACTAAATGACAAATTTTGCCCGGGCCTAAGCATATAATTTTCCCATGAACTACATTTACATAGATTCACTTTTTTTCCTCAGCCTGTTTACAGACTATCTGCTCTGCCTGATAACGGGGCGTTTCTGTGGCCTGTATCTTAAACGACTGAGGTACCTTGTTGCGGCGCTTTTTGGCGCGGTCTACTCTGTGTGCGTCTTTTTGCCGGGCCTGAGCTTTCTTGCCCTGCCGGTGATGGAGCTGGTCTGCGCCGGGCTTATGGGCCTTATTGCCTTTGGCGGGGAGGAGCGACTGCTGCGCTGCGTGGCGGTTTTCCTTGCCCTGTCCGCCACCTTCGGCGGGGTGATCTGGGCGCTGACCCTGCACGCAGGCAATGCTCCCGGGCTTGATATAAGGCTGCTGTTTGCAAGCTTTGCCCTGTGCTACGCTGTTTTGGCTTTCATCTCCCGGACAAAGCTTAAAAAAGCCGGGCGGGAGATGGCGCAGGTGGAGCTTAAGCTCAATGAGCGGACGGCTGTTTTCCGGGCCCTTGTTGATACCGGCAACTGCCTTACCGATCCTGTGAGCGGTGCGGCAGTGATGATAATTTCGCCCCGGGCTCTGCAGTCTCTTTTCCCCGAGCACAGGGAAGTGCTGGAGATAAAAAACGCGGTGGAGCTTGTGGAGCAAAGCGCAAAAAGCCCGGGCTTTCCCGCAAAGCTGCGCCTTCTGCCATATGCCAATATAGGCGGCGAGGGTTTGCTGCCGGTGTTCAGACCAGACGAAGTGCGTATAAACGGAAGGCCGAGTCAGGGCCTCATAGCCGGTATATCCGCCGCCGCTTCAGCCGACGGCTTTGATGCTATAATTCCATGATTTTGAAAGGAGAAATGCATGCTCACAAAACCCCAGATCATCTTCATTCAGGAACGCATACTCTCAATTCTGGGAATACAGCCGCCCCCGGTTTTTTACATCGGCGGCAGCGACACTCTGCCGCCGCCGCTGGAAAGAGAGGCCGAGGAAAAAGCCATCGCAGCCCTTGACGAGGGGGACGAGGCGGCAAGAAAACTGCTTATTGAACACAATCTGCGCCTGGTGGTATATATCTCCAAGCGCTTTGAAAACACCGGCATTAATATTGAGGATTTGATTTCCATCGGCACCATTGGCCTTATCAAGGCGGTTAACACATTCAAATCCTCCAAGAACATCAAGCTTGCCACCTATGCCAGCCGCTGCATAGAAAATGAGATACTTATGTATCTGCGCAAGGTGGGCTCCCAGCGCACGGAGCTGAGCTTTGATGAGCCGCTGAACACCGACTGGGACGGCAATGAGCTGCTGCTCTCCGACATTCTGGGCACTGATGTGGACGAGGTCTGCCGCCCTCTTGAAGATGATGCGGAAAAAAGTATGCTTCGCTGCGCGGTGGACAGCCTTGAGGGGCGGGAGAAGGAGATTATCCAGCTGCGCTTCGGCCTTCTGGGCGGCAAGGACTATACCCAGAAGGAGGTGGCCGATATGCTGGGCATATCCCAAAGCTACATAAGCCGCCTGGAGAAAAGAATAATCCAGAGACTGAGAAGGGAAATGACAAGGCTCCTGCAAGTATAAGCGTTCGCTTGCCAGCTCCCCCAGAGGGGGAGCCAGGGGCCTTGCCTCTCCCTTTGGGAGAGGTGTCAGGGCTTTGCCCTGACGGAGAGGGTTTACCATTGCAAAGAGCGCTGTATCTTGGTACAATTATCTCAAATACTTATGATACAAAAGGGGGCTGCGTCTTGGATATATTTGATCTTATCGGACCTATAATGGTCGGCCCGTCCAGTTCACACACGGCTGGTGCCGTGCGTATCGGCTATGTGGCCAGGAAGATTTTTCGTGAAGAGCCTAAAAAGGCGGAGATTATCCTCCACGGTTCCTTTGCCGCCACCGGCCGGGGCCACGGTACTGACAGGGCTCTGGTGGCCGGTCTTCTGGGCATGCACCCGGATGACAGCCGCATTCCAGACAGCTTTGAGATTGCGCAGGAGCGGGGCCTGGATTTTAGCTTTGAAAGCCGGGAGCTGCGGGGAGCCCACCCCAACACAGCAAAAATAAAGCTTATCGCTGACGATGGACGTGAGCTGGAAATAAGCGCCGCCTCTGTGGGCGGCGGACGTATCGAGGTGCGGGAGCTTGCTGGTATGCCTATGCACTTTACGGCGGACAAGCCCACCCTGATAATCAGCAACAACGACAAGCCCGGCAGTATCGCCAAGGTTTCTGAGGTGCTGTCCAGGGAGAAGATAAACATCGCCACCTTCAATGTAAACCGCAGCTCAAGAGGGGGCCGCGCCATAATGGTCATTGAGTGCGACAGCATTGTATCCCCCGAGACACTGCAGCATATTGCGGACAGCCCGGAGATTCTGAGCGTGGCCTTTGTTGATCCGGATTGAGAGGTGAAAGTCAATGTCTTTTTTATCGGTTAAGGAAATGATATCCGGGGCACAGGAAGCGGGCCTTCCTCTGTGGGAGTATATTATGGTATCTTCTGCTGAAGAGGCCGGTATCAGCACCGAAAAATCCTGGGAGATGATGGCCATGCGCCTGCAGGCTATGAAGGATGCAGATGCCGGCTATAACCCCGCTCTGCGCTCCCGCAGCGGCCTTGTGGGTGGTGACGGCGGGAGAATGTTAAACTACGCCCGCAGCGGCAAGAGCATCAGCGGCGACTTTATGGGCGAGGTAATTTCCGCCGCCCTGCGTATGGGTGAGTGCAATGCCTGCATGCACCGTATTCTCGCAGCTCCCACTGCCGGAGCCTGCGGTGTGCTGCCGGCTACACTTTTAAGCTATGCAAAAAAGTTTGATACCTCCGATGATGAGATTATCCGCGCCATGTATGTCTCTGCCGGCTTTGGCACCGTGATTGCCGAGCGGGCCTCCATTGCCGGCGCTGAGGCAGGCTGCCAGGCTGAGGTTGGCTCTGCTTCTGCTATGGCGGCTGCAAGCCTTGTGTATCTCCATGGCGGTGACGAACAGCAGATGGCCCATGCCTGCGCCATCGCACTTAAAAATATGCTGGGCCTTGTCTGTGATCCTGTGGCGGGTCTGGTTGAGGTGCCCTGTGTCAAGCGGAATGCAGCAGGTGCTGTCAATGCTCTGGCTGCCTCTGACATGGCAATGGCCGGCATCAGCTCCCGAATCCCGGCGGATGAGGTCATTGACGCTATGGCTGCGGTGGGGGAGACCATGCCTGCAAGCCTCAGAGAGACAGGTAACGGCGGTGTTGCTGCCAGCCCCACAGGCATTAAGTTCAGAGAAGAATACTTCGGAAAATAAAAAACCGGTACATTAAAGAAGCCTCCCCTTGTCAGGGGAGGTGGCTCGAGCGAAGCGAGAGACGGAGGGGTAGTAGAACATAGGCAAGGTTCTCTCCCTCCGTCTTTTTGCTTTGCAAAAATCCACCTCCCTCATCAGAGGGAGGCTTAAATTTTTAAAAGTGAAATCTTCTTTTAAGCTCCAGTCGCGCTCTGCGACCGCCGATTATCATACAGCCCAGAAACAGATAGACCGAGAGGCTGAGAGGCAGGAAGGCAAAGCAGGCATTGTGCTCAAGACCCTTGAGATAGAGCCCCGCGGGGATAAGGCTGCACAGAATCATGAACAGCACCCATATAAGGTAGCTCTGCCAGTTGCGGCGGTTTACAAGCATCAGCACAAAGACAGAAACATCAATGAAGATTATGCCGAGAGGCAGCACATAATCCACAGACCAGCCCCGGTATCCGGTGGAAAAATCTGCTGCCACAGCCATAAGCACTGCCATCAAGGTAAGCACAAATGCCTTGGCCTGATAGCCGCTCTGACCAAGAACGGCGTAGTACAGCAACAGAAAGACATAGAGCAGGCCCAGACCGGGTATGACGCACCACAGAAATTGGTGCTCAAGCACAAGGTTTATAAGCACCAGCAGACTCTCCAGCACGATGGCGCAGAACAGATAGATGCGGCAGGCAAGGGCCAGCTTTCTGGCAGGACTGCGCAGGTCGGGGTACATGCTCTCCGGCACGGCGCTCTTTTCAAGAACACCATGGCACAGTGGGCAGCGGTCTGTATTGTCCAGAATTTCAATCCGGCAGTTGCGGCATTTACTCATAGCTCACCCCATTGCTTTCCAACTCCACATTGAGACCGTCCTGGCTAAGGCGCCGGAAGAAGCCTCTCTGTACGGATGTATCCTTTATATTATAACTGAAAGTGAAGATCAGACGGCCATCGTAGGAGCAGACCGTGCTGCGCACAGGCTGACCCTTGGAGGTGGGCAGAAAGGCGTGGAAGGCCTTGATATAAGGCTTGTACTCATCTTCAAATGCTATGACACCGATATTGGTCAGTGTGCTGGTGTTGGCAAGGGCGGAGACCTTGTATACCTGACGCATGATAATGCCTTTGAGCGGCAGGGGCGCGAACCTTGCCCAGAGCTTTTTCTGGCTTGCAACATTGTAACTCATCAGCTTTTCAAGATGCTCCCGGTTCAGCTGGCTTTTCAGACTCTGCTGAACGGCGGCGCAGATCTCTTCAAAACTCTGTCCCTCTCTACTGGGCTTGAATTCCACGGAAACTGGCACGAAGAAGTTTTTGCTGGTGATGGAATTGAAGTAAGGCCGCAGATTTACCGGTACTGCTACGCGGATAGGCTTTGCGCAGGGGGAGGAGTTGAGGCATTCCGTATAAACGCTCCAGACAAAGCAGGCCACCAGATACTCGTTGATGGTGAGGCCTTTTTCTCTGCACAGGGCTTTGAGCGCATCGAGCTCGGTGTAGCCGTGCATTACGCCCAGTTCACCGTCGGGCAGGCGTTCACCCTTGAGCAGATAGGCCTTCTGGCTGTGATAGCCTCTTTTCGCCTTCTGGCGGTAGTTTTTGATGAAGCTGTCCTCTCTGTTGAGGGAAGTATCTGCTGAAAGAGCATCGCCTTTTTGGGCGTGAAGCTCGGGATGCTTCAGACGCAGGTACTGATAACAGAGCTCGCGGATGAAGTTTACGCCGCCCATGCCGTCGGTCAGTACATGGAAAACTTCCAGATTGATGCGGCAGCGGTAATAGCTGACGCGGAAGAGATAATTGTTGTTGCGGTTGGGGCGTATATAACGGCAGGGAAAGCGAGCCTCCAGCTGAACTCTGGGGGCGCGCTTGCCGTTTTCTTCAAAATAGTTCCAGAAAAAGCCGCTTCTGAGTCTCAGGTCAAAGCCCTGAAAACGGGGCAGCACAGTGTCCAGCGCCTGCTGTAGAAGCTCCGGGTCAATCTCCTCGCTGAGTGTGATGCTGATACGGTATACACTGGTCATTTCCTCCCCGGCAATTACGGGGAAGAGATGAGCTGTGTTGTCCAGCTTTTCCCAGCGGATGTCCCGGCCCTTCCAGGGCCAGGGCTGGCGGCCTTTTCTTTCATTATTTTTTTGGATGTTCTTTTTTTTGCTCATTGGACTGCACTTTCATAATTTGGATTCAAAAACAGAAACATTTTAACACAAAACAAAGGCTGCGCATAGTAAACAAAGTATTAAAATATACCTTCTCCACAAAAAAGAGAGAGCTTGAAAAGCTCTCTATTTTTACGATATTTGTCAATAAATCAATAGAATGTGGCCACGGGCTGCTCAGGAACGGCACATTCCTCGTGCTCAATATAAGTAAGCACAGGGCCTTTTCTGCCATAAGCCTTGCTGAAGCGGAAATTGATCTTTGCCGTGAGGATAAGCCACTGCTCGTCCTTGGCCTTTTCGGCTTCATCCCAGTTGCAGATAAGGGCTGCAAACTGAATATCGTCTGCACAGCAGCTCATTACATGGCGGCCCACTACAAAGGTCTTTTCAGGCAGCTTTTTGCGCACAAGGCTCTTGCACTTGAAGCGCACGGTCTTACCCTCGTACTTTGCGGGCTCCTCGCTCATGTCGCGGTACCATTCGGCATAGTCGTCGTCGCCGATCTCAATTATGGGGGCGTTGACGTCAAAGGGCAGAGGATCTTCAATGTCGTCGTAGACAACCTTGCCGTTAACATCCTCGTAAGCGATGTCGCACTTGCGGGAGATAGCGCGCACAATCTTGTGATACTCCATCTTGTCCATCTTCTGATGGTCAAAGCGGTTGAAGACGCACAGCTCTGCACTCTTGAGCTTGTCGTAAACCAGCTGGCGCATATTGTTGTTGTAGCTTATGAATGTGCGGGAATCCACAAACATAAACTCCTGGTATACCATCCAGTGCTTGGGCATGGCGTTGTAGAGATTGTCCAGCAGCCACATACCGTTGTACTCGATAAGCACACGCTCTGCCTTGGTCTCAGCCAGGAAGCGGGCCAGGTTTTCCTCGGTCAGCTCGCTTATATCCTCAATAACGCGGATCTTTACGCTGTCGGTGGCAAACTGATCGGGAGCATACTCCTCCTCACCTTCCTCGCAGACGATGAGCAGAGTCTTTTCCTTGTTGCAAAAGCGCTTATCCTCCAGGGTTTCCTGGATGAACTTGGTTTTGCCGCCCTCCAGAAATCCGGTGAAGAGGAAAACGGGGGTGTATCTGATAGTCTTAGCCAATCCTGAACAGCTCCTTCAGTGCCTGCTCATTGAGCTTTGCGCCGATGACGCAGAAGCGGCCGGTGAGCTCGGCAGCGCCGCGGCGGAGGTTCATCTCGCCGGGAACATAGTCAAAGTAAATCCACTGGCCCTCGCCGGAGTCCACAATGCCCTTGGCTCTGAGAACCACGCCAAAACGCTCCTCATCCTCAAGGCTCTCAAGAATGGCGGTCAGCTCAGCCTCGGAAAACTTCCTGGGAGTCTCCATGCCCCAGCTCTGGAAAGCCTCGTCGGCATGGTGATGGTGGTGATCATGGCAGCCGCAAGTGCAGTCGGGGCCATGCTCGTGGTGATGGTGTTCGTGATCATGGTCGTGGCAGCCACAAGTGCAGTCCTCACCGTGTTCATGGTGGTGCTCATGATGATGCTCATGCTCATGGTCGTGAGGGCAGCCTTCACCTTCATGGTGGTAATGGTGCTCATGGCAGGCCTCGTCACCCTGGTGTTCGTGGTGATGGCAGTGCTCGTCATGCTCATGATGCTCGTGATCATGGTCATGGCAGCCGCAAGAGCAGTGCTCATCGTGCTCATGATGGTGATGCTCATGGTGATGGTGGTG
>JAFQQV010000023.1 GCA_017410425.1 Oscillospiraceae bacterium | reverse complement strand
GGTTGAGATGTTCCTGAAGAAGTCCATCCCCTCCCTGTACTCCGCTCTTGGTATTTACCTGCCCCTGATCACCACCAACTGCGCAGTTCTCGGTGTTGTTCTTCTGAACGTTCAGAACAACTACAACTTCATCGAGTCTCTGGTTTATGGTATCACCGGTGGTCTCGGCTTCATGCTGGCTATCGTTCTCTTCGCTTCCGTTCGTGAGCGCGTTGAGTTCGCTGAGTATCCCGAGCACTTCGAGGGCTTCTCCATCTGTCTGGTCTCCGCTGCTCTTGTTGCACTTGCATTCATGGGCTTCAGCGGTATGTCCATTCCTATCTGAGGAGGTATATAAGAATGACTACTATACTTCTTTCTATCTTAGTTTTGGGCCTGCTGGGCGGTCTGTTCGGTCTTCTGCTGGCTTTTGCCGCAAAGATTTTCTACGTTGAGGTAGACCCCAAGGTCGCCGCTGTCCGTGAATGCCTGGCCGGCGCAAACTGCGGCGGCTGTGGTTACCCCGGCTGTGACGGTTACGCTGCTGCTGTTGCTGCAGGCGAAGCTCCCACCAACCGCTGTGTTGCCGGTGGCGCTGAGTGCGCTGCAAAGGTAGCAGAGGTTATGGGCGTTGCTGCTGGCGAGGCTGAGCGTATGATCGCTTTCGTTCCCTGCTCCGGTACCACCGGTGTTGCAGAGCCCCGCTTCAACTACAATGGTCCCAAGGATTGTCAGGCTGCTATGCTCTTCGGCGGCAAGAGCAGCAAGATGTGCACCTTCGCCTGCGTAGGTCTTGGCAACTGTGTTACTGCATGTCAGTTTGACGCAATGCACATTGTTGACGGTGTTGCAAAGGTTGACCGCGACAAGTGTGTTGGCTGCGGCGCATGTGTTGATATCTGCCCCAAGAACATCATCTCCCTGATTCCCGAGTCTCAGAAGGTTATGCCCGTTTGTGGCAACAAGGACAAGGGCGCTCAGGTTATGAAGATGTGTAAGGTCGGCTGCATTGGCTGTATGAAGTGCCAGAGAGAGTGCCCTGCAGACGCTATCGTCGTTAAGGACAACCTCGCTGTCATCGACATCACCAAGTGTGTACAGTGCGGTCACTGTGCAGACATCTGCCCCCGTCACATCATCACCTACTTCGGCAACTAAGTCGATACATAGCAAAACAAAAACCTCATGGACGAAAGTCCATGAGGTTTTTTCTTGTTTAGTTGTATTCCGGGAATTTTTCAGCGAAATCTATAAGCTCACTAATGGGGTAGAGCAGCTGATTTGATGCGGTATAAACATGATAAGGACCAAATTGAGCCTGGAAATAAAGCGTGGTGCCGTTGGCCTGAGTCTCTGACATTGCCCCCGGGACTTCAGTTTCGGTAAACACAAAAACAGCCTTGGAATAATCATCCCGGTGATAAATATTTTTGATATTTATATGAGGTGAGATTTTAAACAGAATTTCATCATCCCAGCAACCTGCTATAAGCTTACCGTCAGAGAAGGCCGCAACAAGGGGAGCCGTGTATGAATGGGAACCGTAAACATATTCGTAGCCATTTTCTACAGCAAAATCGCTTACCTGCTTTGCGGGCGTATCGGGAGGATCAAGAACGTATTTTATCTGTTGACCGTAGCTGTAATGGATATTCATTATGGAAATTACGACAAGCAGAGTGCAAAGAATATCCATAGCTTTTGGTTTAAGCTTTTTTGCCAGCACAGCAATGGACAGGGCAGGCATTGTATAGCAGGGGAAAAGATAAATGGGACGAAGGCTGACGCTGGTAACAAAGGATGCAGCGATTACAGCGAGAATGGAGATAATGCACAGCCACCAGAAAGAAGCCTGGGCAGAAAAGAAATCTTTCTTTCTTATAAGACTAAAGAATGCGTAGATTTCAATAAGAGTAAAGAACAGGAAAATTATAATAAAGAATGGATGTGCTGCGTTTCTTGCAAAGTCAAAGCCGGAAACAGTGATAATTGCGTCGTGAACAGCTTTGACTTTCTCTGCGATTGATGCGCCGGAGAAAATTGACTGGCCATAGTAAATTTCATTTCTGCTTACACCAAGCAGTTTAATGAAAACTACACCAGCTATATTTGCTGCCAGATAGGAGCCGGCGCGTATAAGGGACATACGTGAACCCTTGGGCCAGAGGGGCTGTTTTTTGATCAGTCTGAGAAATGCAAGGAAAAACTCAAAGGCAAGGATAGGCAGTATGCTTACACAAGTCTGGCGCAGACTCTGCATACCGGTGCAGAAGCTGAGCAACAGTGCAATAATAAATGCCGCAGGGCGCAAACTTTGGTCTACACGAGCTCTGGCATAGTCGCCCATCAGGAAGAAGAAAACTATCAGATAGCAGGCGTAGAAGCTGCACATTACGAAGAAGAGCTGTCCATCTTCTCTTGAAACAGTCAGTGGTCCGAAGCATGCAGCCACCATAGCAAGCAGGATTGCATAGCGATAGTGCCGCTCTTCGATAAAGGCTTTGAGCATCCAACTTAAAGTGACGAGGATAAGCACGCTCATCACCGTTGTGGCAAGGCCCATTGCAATGTTCATGCTGCCGCTAATGCCATAGAAAAAAGCAGCCAGTACAGGCGTTGCAATGACATAGAACTGATTGCCGAAGAGATAATTGCTGGGGAACAGCGTCTTTTGCTCCCACATGAGCCTTGCAATCAGCGTGTCCTCGTACATGTCTGTTGTACAAAGATCATCAAAGCCTGCAAAGTTTATTATGCCGAAGGCTATCAGATAGCACAGCAGAGCAATAATAATTAAAACAGAAAGCAAAACGCCGTAATCCCGGCGCTTGTTGATTTGGGGCATGGTAAATCTCCTGAAGATATTTTAACTTAACAAGTTTAACTTGCGCTGTATGAAAAGTCAAGTTAAGTGATTATGAACGAACAAGCTGACGTTGACAGCCGTGTTTTCATACCTTATACTTATAAAATCAAAAGTATATGAATGGAGCGAAGTAATGCTTAGTGTAAACGATCTTTCCATGCAGTTCGGATCCTCTGTGCTGTTTTCCCGTGTCGATCTTCAGTTTACCCCCGGCAACTGCTACGGTATTATCGGTGCAAACGGCGCAGGTAAATCCACCTTTATAAAAATTCTCTCCGGCGAGCTGGAGCCTACATCCGGTGCGGTGGTGCTTGACCCCAAAAAACGTATGTCCGTCCTCAAGCAGAACCAGAGCCTTTATGACGAATATACCATCCTTGACACCGTTATCATGGGCAATCAGCGCCTTTATGACTGCGGCAAGGAAAAAGATGCTATTTACGAGAAGGAAGACTTCAGCGATGAAGACGGCATCCGCGCTGCAGAGCTGGAGGAGGAGTTTGCTGAGCTTGGCGGCTGGGAGGCTGAGAGCGATGCAGGCCGTATCCTTCAGGGCCTTGGAGTGGACTCTGCACTGCACTATGACCTGATGGCAGATACCGACCCCAGACTCAAGGTCAAGGTTCTGCTGGCCCAGGCCCTTTTCGGCAATCCTGATGTCATCCTGCTGGACGAGCCTACAAACAACCTGGACCTTGCCAGTGTTGTATGGCTTGAGGATTTCCTCATGGACTATGAGGGCACTGTCCTTGTCGTCAGCCATGACCGTTACTTCCTTAATAATATCTGCACCCACATAGTTGATATAGACTACGGCAAGATCAAGATGTACGTTGGTAACTACGACTTCTGGTATGAGTCCAGCCAGCTTATCCAGCGCCTTATCCGCGACCAGAACAAGAAGGCCGAGCAGAAGATTCAGGAGCTGCAGAGCTTCATTGCCCGCTTCTCCGCCAATAAGTCCAAGTCCCGTCAGGCCACATCCAGACGTAAGCTGCTGGATAAGATAAGCATCGAGGAACTGCCCGCTTCCGGCCGGCGTTATCCCTGGGTGGGATTCAAGGCCCTGCGTGAGCCCGGTAAGGACAGACTTTTTGTGACTGAGATCAGCAAGACTGTGGACGGCGTGAAGCTTCTTAACAACATAAGCTTTATCGTCGGCAAGGAGGACAAGATCGCCCTGGTCGGCAAGAACGAGCTTGCAGTCACCATGCTGTACAAAATTCTCATGGGCGAGGAAGAACCTGACACCGGCAGCGTCAAATGGGGCGCCAGCATCACACCCAGCTATTTCCCCAAGGACCACAACAGCTATTTTGACGGCAATGACTTCGACCTTATCGAGTGGATGCGCCAGTTCTCTGAGGATAAGCGGGAGAGCTATCTGCGCACCTTTCTGGGCCGCATGTTGTTCAGCGGTGATGATGTTTATAAGAGCGTCAAGGTCCTCTCCGGTGGTGAGAAGGTCAGATGCATGCTCAGCCGCATGATGCTCTCCGGCGCAAACTTCCTTGTGCTGGACCAGCCTGCAAACCATCTGGATCTTGAGAGTATTGCTGCTTTGAATAATGGCCTCGAGGCCTTCAAGCACAATATAATCTTCTCCTGTCATGACCATCAGCTGACTCAGACTGTTGCAAACCGTATTATTGAGATTACCGACGACGGTATTATCGACCGCCAGTGTACCTATGATGAATACATGAACATCAGCCAGAACTGACAAACAAAAATATCCGCATCAAATGATGCGGATATTTTTTTAAGAAAAGAAGAATTACTTTGCCAGAGCAAAGGTTTCAATTGCGTGAGTTACGATGCCTTCAACATCGGCAGTTTCGCCTTCAAGAGCGGTGTAGCTGTAAACAACAACATTGCCGTCTTCCAGATCCTCTGCAAAGTATGCACAGGCGACTACGCCGCCGGCAGCTTCGTCCTTATAAGTGTAGTAGATGCAATTTACTTCCTTTTCACCGAAGGTGAGAACAGAAGGCTCTGCAGCTGCGGTGACGATGGCGTCAGCGTGCTCAATCTTGGTGGCTGCAACCAGCTCGTTGAGATATTCAACAGCGCTGTTGCCGGTAATCAGAGAGATGGTGCAGAAGGGAATCTCAGCCTCGGTGCCGGCAAAGACAGTGACATTGCCGACAGGATTCTGCATTGCAACAAACTTGCTGTCAAACTCAAAGCTGATGCCGTTTACATCGCTCTTGAAAGTGTGCATGCCGGAGTCAGGCTCAATGCCGCTGGGAGTGGGCTCAGGAGTGGGTTCGGCAGTTTCTTCAACGGGAGCCTCGGTTTCAACAACTTCAGGTGCTGCAGGAGCCTCGGTTGCAGCGGGAGCTTCTTCCTTGCCGCAAGCGGAAAGGGCAAACAGCATGACCAGAACAAGGGCCAGCGCGATAATCTTCTTCATATATACGTCCTCTTTCTTAGCCTGACGGCTATAATACGAAACCGCTCCACAGGGTGTATTTTTGCCTCAAGCTTTATTTTATTCTTTGCTGGGCATTAGCCCAGCTGCATCATTCAATTTCGCCTGAAACAAAAATCCGCTCCTGTGGAGTCAAGGATTTTTGAGCACATATAGGAAAGCAGGGCAAGGCGTCGGATTGCAGATGGGCAACAGCCCTTCAAAAGCCGACAACGCAGCAATGCTGATGTATATGCGTTCAAAAACGGATTC
Source organism: Oscillospiraceae bacterium (assembly GCA_017410425.1). Lineage (GTDB taxonomy): Bacteria > Bacillota > Clostridia > Oscillospirales > Oscillospiraceae > Limivicinus. The sequence continues at coordinate 13,386 of JAFQQV010000023.1, read as the reverse complement.
GGGTTATATCCGTCAGGCTATCTTATATGCAGGTGAACTGTATACGCAGATTATTGTAAACCATATTATGAAATTTGTCAAAACAAATCGGGAGAATTAATCTTTTTTAAGAAAATAATTCTCAGTTTATACACAAAAGGAGCCTGCTGAGCAGACTCCTTTAATTCATGTATAGCTTCTGTCTATACTGACAACTGCGTAGTGCCTGTGCCAGTTTTCACTGATAATGCTGCGAATCTGAGCGGCCAGCTTTTCGTCGCTGATATTAAGCTCTGCCGGAACAGCGGCGTCGAATATCAGCTTTGTGTGGGTAGGGCCGGGCACCATGCGAAAATCGTGGATGCTTATGCCGGGTATGGATTCGCAGAGCTTTTCCTGCACTGCGCTTCTCAGCTGCATGACCTCGCTGCTGTCCGGCTCAATGGGATCCATGTGGATGGTGGCGAGGATGTTGAACTTTTCCTTTATCTCCATCTCCGCTGCATCAATGGCATCGTGAACAGCGAACATTTCACTGTTTCCGTCCACCTCCGCATGGAGGGAGACAAAGCGTCGACCGGGTCCGTAGTCATGCAGAATGAGATCGTGAATGTCCAGCACTTCGCTGTGGCTGCGGACGCTTGCTTCTATCTCACGCACTAGCTCTGGATCAGGGGCCTGACCGAGCAGGGGAGAGATAGTGTCCTTTGCTGCTTTATAGGCGGCGATGAGGATGAAGCATGCTACCACCAGACCTGCCCAGCCGTCCAGGTTAATGCCGGATAGATGAGCAATGAGCATGGTTGCAAGTACTGCGCTGGTGGCGGCAGCGTCGCTGAGCGCATCCGTTGCGGTGGCTAGCATAGCGGCGGAATTGATCTTCCTGCCGATTTGCCTGTTGTACAGGGCCATGTACAACTTTACGAGTATGGAGGCTATGAGAATTAGGCCGATGGTGATGTTGAGCTCAGGCTCTACGGGATTTATAATTTTCTCCACCGAGCTTTTTGCAAGCTCAAAACCCATGACACCGATCATTACCGAAAGTCCGAGTCCCGCCAGATATTCAGCTCTTCCATGACCGAAGGGGTGATCAAGATCAGGCTTTTTGCCTGCTATGATAAATCCCATCAGTGTGATAAGGGAGGAGCCAGCGTCCGACAGATTGTTGAAAGCGTCCGCGGTGATGGCGACAGAGCCTGAGAGCAGACCCGCAAAATATTTGCCCGCAAAGAGCAGCACGTTGAGAAAAATCCCATATACCGAGCATAGTGTGCCGTAAGCCCGGCGCATGGCAGGATCATTTATATCCTCGCTGTTTTTGATGAAAATTCTGCTTAAAACTTTGAGCATTAACACTCCTTAAAAATTCAGATCAGTTACGCCAAAATACTTTTCGGCAAAGTCAACTTCTTTGACCTTGAACTGCTTGCCGCGCAGGTACTCAAGAATGCCTGCCTCTGTGGGAAAGCTGAATTCAAGCTTGTAGGAATAGAGAGCCTGACCTTTTTCATCAAAGCCCTTGTTGAACTTTTCTCTGCCGTATTTTCCGTCTCCCAGCAGGGGCCAGCCGGCGTGGGCCATCTGGGCGCGTATCTGATGGGTGCGTCCGGTGAGCAGACGGCATTCCACCAGCGAGAGGGGACCACGGCTTGCCAGCAGGCGATACTCCGTAACAGCGGTCTTGGAGCCGGGCTCCGGTCTGTCCTTGATAAAGACCTGGTTTTTCTTTGCGTCCTTGAACAGAAAGTTTTCAAGCCTGCCGGAGGCGGGACGGGGCTTGCCCTGCACCGCACAGAGATAGTACTTCTCTATTTCCCGGTCCTTTATCTTCTGATTCAGTATACGCAGGGACTCTGCGTTTTTTGCAGCAATTACAATGCCGCCGGTGTTGCGGTCAATACGGTTGCAAAGGGCGGGGGCAAAGGAGTGCTCCTCCTTGGGGCGCCATTCGCCTTTCTGGGCCATGTATGCTTGCACATTTGCAATAAGCGTGTTATAATCCCATACGCCGGCGCTGTGACACAGGACGCCCGGCTTTTTGTCGAGAAGGAGTATGTTCTCATCCTCATAAACGATGTTCAGCTTTGGTGTGCCCACTTTAAGGTAGGAGTTTTCCTCCCGGGGCTTTTCAAAGAACTCATTGTTGATGTAAAGCTGCAGAACATCGCCCTTGTTAAGGCGTGTATCCCGCTTTGCGCCCTTGCCGTTTAGCTTGATGCGCTTGAGGCGGATGTACTTTTGCAGCAGGGATTCAGGCAGCAGAGGGACGGCCTTACCCACAAAACGGTCAAGACGCTGGCCTGCATCGTTTTCTTTAACGCAAAACTCTTTCATTACGCACAAAAATCCTTTCGGTCAAGCCGAATTTTTTTGAATTATACTATATAAAAATAGTGTTGACAAGTCTTGACAAGTACACTATAATACTAAGGCGACTGTGCGAGGTGCTATATATGCGGCTTAATCTAAGAGAAATAATCGAGATCCCAGGTGGATCTGTTCCCTTCAAGTGTGAGCTTGAAACTGAGGGTCTTGACTTCCCTTCGATAAAAGAGTATGTATCCCGCCCCATCGCTGAAGGCCGTGTTTTCAACGAGGCTGGCATTCTCACTCTGGAGGGTACGCTGACTGCAGAAATGACCTGCTACTGCGACCGCTGTGGTGCTGAGTTTGACAGTGTAAAGGAAATGCCCCTGTCTGTCACCATTGTGGAAGAAAATACTGCGGATAATCCGGAGCTTTTTCTGCTGGAAGGTGATGAGATAGATCTGGACGAGATCCTCTCCACCTGCTTCGTTCTGGACATGGAGACCAAGTTCCTATGCTCTGAGGACTGTAAGGGTCTCTGCTCCACATGCGGCAAGAACCTTAATCTCGGCCCGTGTGAGTGCCGAAAACCCATTGATCCAAGATTTGCTGTGCTTGAGCAGCTTTTGGATAAATAAGCATTTAGAAAATAGAGCTGCTCAGAACAGCTGTCAACAGGAGGTGTCAACATGGCAGTCCCAAAAGGAAAAGTATCTAGACAGAGACGTGACAAGAGACGTTCTTCCGTATGGAAGCTCACCGCTCCCAATGTCGTAAAGTGCCCCAACTGCGGCGCTTTCTGCATGCCTCATCACGCTTGTAAGGCCTGCGGTCAGTACAAGGGTCGGACAGTCATCGCTGTTGAAGAGAGCAAGTAAACAAGCTTGAGGAGGAAAGGTATCTAGCCTGTCCTCCTTTTGCTTTGTCTGCACAAAAATTCGTGAAAGGGGAGTTTCCCTGTGGAAGATAATTATATAAAATCCGTGGATGAGACCAGCCCCCTTCGCGGCAAGGTTCAGCCCGGCGATACCATCATCGCCATCAATGGCAATAAGATCATGGACGTTCTGGACTATAAGTTCTTCGCCTATGACCGAAAGCTGGATGTGCTTCTCAGACGGCCTGACGGCAGTGAGTACAGCCTGAAGGTGAAAAAGTCCGAGGGCGGCGACCTGGGTCTGGACTTTGGAAGCTATCTTATGGATGCGCCCCGCGCCTGCTCCAACCGCTGTGTCTTCTGCTTTATTGACCAGCTGCCCCGGGGTATGCGCCGCACCATGTATTTTAAGGATGATGATGCCCGCCTCAGCTTTCTCATGGGCAACTATATCACCCTTACCAATCTTTCCCAGCGTGAGGCGGAGCGCATTATTGCCCTGCACATAAGCCCCATCAATGTCTCCGTCCATACCACCAATCCTGAGCTTCGCTGTCAGATGCTGCGCAATGACAAGGCCGGTGAAAGCCTTGAACTTATGCGCCGCTTTGCCGAAGCGGGCATCACCATGAACTGTCAGATCGTCTGCTGCCCCGGTCTTAACGATGGGGAGGAGCTTATGCGCTCCATGCGGGATCTGGCGGAGCTCTGGCCCGCGGTGCACAGTGTTTCCATTGTGCCTGTCGGCCTTACCAAATTCCGTGAGAAGCTTTATCCTCTCACCGCCTTCACCAAAGAGCACGCTGCTGAAACTCTTGATATGGTTGAGGCTTTCAGCGCCCAGTGTCTTGAAAAATACGGCAGCCGCATCTTTTTCTGCGGTGATGAGCTGTATATAAAGGCTGAGCGTGAGCTGCCTCCGGATGAGTTTTATGAGGAGTATACCCAGCTTGAAAACGGCGTTGGTATGCTGAGACTTCAGGAAACCGAGTTTCGCTCTGCGGTCAAGCTTGCGGATGAGCCGGACTATGTGGATTTCTCCATCGCCACCGGCGTTTCCGCAGCGCCCTTTTTTGAAAAGCTGCTGGCAATCGCCAGAGAGCGTTTTCCCAAGCTCAAAGGACATGTCTATGCAATTGAGAATGACTTTTTTGGCCACAGCATCAATGTCACCGGCCTTATCACCGGCGGTGATCTGATCAATCAGCTCAAAGGCCGTGAGCTTGGCGAGAGACTGTTTATTTCCCAGAACATGCTGCGCAGACTTGAGCAGGATTTTCTGGACGATGTTACCCTGGAGCAGGCATCCGAAGCTCTGGGCGTGCCCATCTATCCCACCGAGGCTGACGGCTTTGCACTCTGCGATGCCATCTTTGGCATCCTGCCTGAGATTCCGGAGCCTGTACGCAATGCCAGCGGTGAAAAGTATTACCAGTACAACCAGAACAACTGATTTGATTTCGATAATTAAAGGAGGACCTGTCAAATGTCAAGACCTCTTGTTGCTATAGTAGGCAGACCCAATGTGGGTAAATCCATGCTCTTCAACCGCCTTGTAGGCCAGCGTCTGAGCATTGTTGAGGATACCCCCGGCGTCACCAGAGACCGTCTCTACGCCCCTTGTGAGTGGTGCGGCAGAACCTTCGACATGGTAGACACCGGCGGCATTGAGCCCACTACCGACAGTGAGATTCTGCTCTTCATGCGTGAGCAGGCTAAAATTGCTATTGATACTGCAACTGTTATTGTCCTTGTCACCGATATCCGCACCGGCGTCACCGCCGCAGATAAGGACGTTGCAAATATGCTGCTGCGTTCCCGTAAGCCCGTGGTTCTTGCCGTAAACAAGGCTGACTCCACCGGCACTGAGGACCCCGCACTTTATGAGTTTTATGAGCTGGGCATGGGCGATCCCATCCCCGTCTCTGCCGTTCATGGCCACGGCACCGGCGATTTGCTGGATGCCTGCCTTGAACATTTTCCTGATGAGGACGAGGAAGACGATGAGCGCGACTGCATCAAGGTCGCTGTCATCGGCAAGCCCAATGTTGGCAAGTCCTCTCTCATCAACCACATTCTGGGCGAGAAGCGCCTTATCGTCAGCGATATGGCCGGTACCACCCGCGATGCTGTCGACACTGTTTATGAAAATGAGTTTGGCCGTTTCATGTTCATTGATACCGCCGGTATCCGCCGCAAGTCCAAGGTGGAAGAGCGTGTGGAGAAGTTCTCCGTCATGCGCTCCCAGCTTGCTATTGAGCGCGCAGATGTCTGCCTTATCATGATTGACGCCCGCGAAGGCGTTACCGAGCAGGATACCAAGATTGCAGGTCCTGCCCATGAGGCCGGTAAAGCCAGCATCGTCATTGTCAACAAGTGGGACCTGGTGGAAAAAGAGACCGGCACCATGGAGAAAATGCGCAAGGATATCATGCGCGACCTGAGCTTCATGAGCTATGCTCCCATCCTCTTCATCTCCGCTGTCACCGGTCAGCGCACCAACAGAATTTTTGAGCTTGTAAACTTCGTCAACGACCAGAGCCATATGCGTATCACCACCGGTATGCTCAACAATGTTCTGGCTGACGCACAGGCCAGAGTTCAGCCTCCCACGGATAAGGGCCGCCGTTTGAAGATTTATTACATGACTCAGACCGGCATTGCTCCTCCCAACTTTGTTATTTTCTGCAACAGCCGCGAGCTGTTCCACTTCTCCTATCAGCGCTATATTGAAAATCAGATCCGCGCTGTATTCGGACTTGAAGGCACCCCCATCCGTATCGTTATACGCCAGAAAGGGGATAAGGAATGATTCTCTATTGGATCCTGCTTATCCTTACGGCTTTTATTGCCTATCTTTTCGGCAGCCTTGATACCATGGTGATCGCTTCCAACTTTGTCTTCCGCCGCAATCTGAGAAGGCTTGGCAATGAGGCTACCTGGTTTTCAAATTTTCGCCGTGTCTATGGCCTGGGTGGCTTTCTGCGCCTGCTGGTGATTGAGCTTATCAAGGACATTATTCCAATTCTCATCGGCGGCCTGCTGCTGGGCATCAAGGGTCACGGCGAGGTTGGCCGTGCCTTTGCAGGCTTCTGCCTTGTGCTCGGCAGGCTCTATCCCGCCATCTATGTCTTCCGCGGCGGCAGCGCTGCTCTGGCAATGGTTGTGGCAGGCTGTGCGGCAAGCATGTCCGTGGGTATTGCTGCGGGCCTTGTGATGCTGGGCGTGATTATTGTCAGCCGCTATGTGTCTCTCGGTGTTTTTGCCGGTGCATTTGTGTATGCGGCACTCTCTGTTGTGATGCTGGGTGAAAGCATTATGCTGCGCCTTGCAATTTTCACTGCCGGCCTTGTGCTTATAAAGCATATACCGGCCATAATCCGCGTGCTGCGCAAGCGTGAGCCCCGCATCGGCTTTGCCGAGGACATCACCTATAAACTTGACGAATAAAAAAAGCAGGCTTATGCCTGCTTTTTTTATTGCAATCAGAACTTATATACCTTGGGAGGATTGGTGAAGGAGTAGACTGTGGCGGTGACGTTTCTCAGATACCAGACCTCTGTGTTGCCATCGTCGGGGGAGTACATTGCCTTGAGAGATGGATAGGCCTCCAGCATGCTCACCCGGGCTTCACGATCATCATCCTCCACGGCAGTGGCTTCTATGCGCAGCCAATCACCGCCCAGCATTGCACAGATTTCAAGCTTGGGGTTCTTGTGCAGCTGGTGGGACACGGCCTTGGACTTTCCGGTCTGGATGTAGAGCTTGTCCTTATAGAGGTTCACCGTGCCAAAGGGGCGCACGCGGGGCTGTGCATCCTCGCAGGTGGCGATGAAGTAGGTACCGGCGGCTTTCAGCATTTCATATATTTCGTTCATGTCAATCCTTCCTTTCGGATAATGAATCAAGCTTATTATAATACAGTTCCGACTGCCATTCCTTGACTTTTTTGTAAACTTAATGTACCATAAATTTTCAAAGGTGCGTTCTGGCACCTGATTTTTCCCAAAGGAAGTATGAAAAATGGGTTTTATTGAACTGCTGCTCATAGCAGTTGGCCTTGCTATGGACGCTTTTGCTGTGTCCGTCTGCAAGGGACTTAGCGTAAAGAACCTTGAACTCAAGCATAGTGCCCTTGCCGGTTTGTACTTTGGCGGCTTTCAGTTTCTTATGCCCGTCATCGGCTATATCCTGGGCAGCCGCTTTGAGATGGCGATAAAGAGCATTGACCACTGGATTGCCTTCGGCCTCTTGGGCGTGATAGGTTTCAATATGATACATGAGGCTTTTTCTGAGGACGAGAAGCTGGATGACGACTTTGGTGTGAAGAACATGCTGATGATGGCCATCGCCACCAGCATTGATGCTCTGGCAGTTGGTATTAGTTTTGCCTGTCTCGGTGTGGATATTATCCCTGCTGCGGGCATGATAGGTATAATTACCTTTATGATTTCTGCCTTCGGTATACGTATCGGCCATGTTTTCGGCACCAGATACAAGGCCAAGGCCGAATTTGCCGGCGGCCTGATTCTGATTATGATCGGCCTTAAGATACTGCTTGAGCATCTGGGGATAATCTCATTCTGACGGGAGCAAAACTATGGAGCTTAAACCCAAAGACAGAGTTTGTATTATCATTCTCTCCATATTGTTAATTGTGCTGCTGCTAGCCACCTTTGTCCTTATCAGGACGGAGGGAGAGGCTATCAGGCATGAGATAGAGCAGCTTTTGCAGCCTATGCCTACCCCCAGTCCTACACCGGAACCCACACCTGAGCCTACACCCAGCCCTACGCCGGAGCCCACTCCCAGCCCTGAGCCTACACCGGCGCTGAGAGAGCGGACGGATCTGCTTATCCTCGTAAATCCCTGGCATGATTTGCCGGAGGACTATACTGTGGAACTGCAGCAGGTCACCTGGGGCGAAGAGGAAGATCAGTACATGGATGTGCGCTGTGCCGATGCGCTTTTGCAGATGGTCTGGGATTGCTGGGACGCTGGCAACTCGCCCTACATCTGCTCCGGCTACCGCACAATGGAAAAGCAGCAGTATCTTTTCAACAATAAGATTGCCCGCCTTGTGGCAGAGGGGATGGAGCCTACCGAGGCTCCGGCCATTGCCGCAATGAGCGTTGCCATCCCCGGCACCAGCGAGCATCAGCTGGGTCTGGCTGTGGATATTATCGACTATAACTACCCCTACCTCAACGAACAGCAGGAGACCATGCCCACCCAGAAGTGGCTGATGGAAAACTCCTGGCGCTATGGTTTCATCCTGCGCTATCCCAATGAAAAAAGCGACATTACCGGCATAATCTACGAGCCCTGGCATTACCGCTATGTGGGTGAGGAGGCCGCGGCAGAAATTTATGAGCTGGGCCTTACGCTGGAAGAGTATCTGGATATGTTCTATGAACCCTTGGAAGAATAATAAAAAACCCTGTGCTTTGCACAGGGTTTTTTATTATCTGTCCAGAACTTCGCCTATGCATACCATGCATGTGGGACCGGTGAGGAAGATGTCCTTTATCTCATCTCCGCTTATGTTCAAGGAAACGCGAAGATCGCCGCCGGGCGCATGGAGCCGCAGCTCTGTGCCGCAAATTCCCCGGCGAAGCAGGGCCACAGCGGCAGAGCCGCAGCCTGTGCCGCAGGCCAGGGTGAAATCCTCAACACCCCGCTCGAACGTTATTATGTCAACAATATTATTGGCAACTACCTTGACGAAGCTCACATTTGCACCCTTGGGGAATTCCGGAGCAAAGCGCAGGGCGCGGCCCAGCTCCCGAAGTTCGGCTTTGTCCATGGCGGCAAAATCCAGTTCAAGTATGGCGTGTGGAATGCCGGGGCAGCCCAGCTCAACATAAGCGCAGTCATAGCTTTGACTATTGATATTCACAGCGCGGTGGATGTCCACAGTGCTGGCATCGTTCAGGCGAATGCGGTAGTTTTTGCTGTCTATGCGTTCGCCGGTGACCAGACCGGCAGTGGTTTCGACATGCTGTGTTTCGCCGGCAAGGCCGTTTTCATAGCCGTATCGGCAGATGCAGCGGGCACCGTTGCCGCACATTTCGCCAAGGCTGCCATCAGAGTTAAAGAACAGCATGCCGTAGTCGCCGCCATTTTTGGCCGGGACAACCACCATCATGCCGTCGGCGCCGATGGACATGCGCTGGGTACAGAGTGCTTTAGCCAGGGAAGAAAACTCAGTTTCGGGGATTTTTTCTTCAATATTGTTGATTATTATAAAGTCGTTTCCGGCTCCGTGCATTTTCGTAAACTTCATGTGGGTACCCCTTTGGAAGTTTTTTTACATTATAAAATACTGAGCAGTCCTTTTCAAGGCCGTTTTCTATGCTATAATGGGAGCAAATAATATTAAATGAGATGGTATAAGCAATGAAAAAGAGATGCCTTGTTATAATCTCCCTGGTGATGGCGGTGGTTCTGCTTTGTGGCTGTGCTTCTGTTACTGAGCAGGTCGCCACCAGTTTTGTAATTGAGCGGGAAACCCCAGTGCCGCTGGAGAAAATTCCTTTTGATGAGATTGAATATGTAAGGCCCGACATAGACTCCATGTATGCTGTTGTGGACTCACTGCATGAAGCGCTGAACAATCCCTTGAAATACAATGAGATTGCACCGCTTATGGATGAGTTTTTCCGTCTGGACTCTGAGTTTGCCACCATGTATGTGCTGGCAAATATCCGCAGCTCTCTTGATGAGAATGATGAATTCTATGATGAGGAATACTCCTGGTGCATGGAGAATGAGGCTGAGCTGCAGATGCTGATGCAGGAACTAGGCATAGCCTGTGCAAATTCTGTACACAGTCAAAGCCTTGAGTATCTTTATTTCTGGGATGGCTTTGTGGAGGAAATACTGGAACCAGCCGAGGATGAGTCCAATGGAACATATGAAGACTACATAAATATTGTAGCGCAGCGAACGGAACTGCTTGCCCGTTACAGGGATATGGCTGCCGATCTGAGTGTCGCATTGATTGAGGTAAACAAGAAAATAGATGAATACGTGCAGCAGGGACGTTATGACGAAGCCCTTGCGGTCTATTATGGTTTTGGTGAAGAATATAGCCCGGCATTTTCGGAAATCTATATTGAGCTTATAAAGCTTAATAATGAAGAGGCCAGGCTCATGGGCTATGAAAGCTACGCTCAGCTGCAGTATGAATATGAGTTCAGCCGTGATTACAGCCCTGAGGAAGCGAAAGAGTATCTGGGCCATATAAAGAATTATGTCTCCAAACTGGGGCTGGATGTGCTGCAGGCAGGGCTTGCAGACAAGCTCTTTTATGATCCCTTGTACGAGCGGGATCTGAAGCTGTATCTTGAAACGCTGGCGGATGATCTTGGCGGCGCAATTGAAGAAGCCTATGAGCTGATGATCGAATATCGGATGTATGATTTCAGACTTGATACAAACAAGGCTGAGACTTCTTTCCAGTCATATCTGGCAGATTATGAAATTCCCTATCTTTTCCTGTACCCCTATGGTGATACCGGTGACCTGGTGACACTTTGCCATGAATTCGGCCACTACGCGGACAGCTATATCAGGAAGGGTGCGGATGAAAGTATTGACCTTGCAGAGGTGTATTCCCAGGCGATGCAGCTTATGAGCTTTAAGCCCTTGAGAGTTGTCATGCGGGAAGAAGCCAGGCAAAACTACAGGCTGATGACCATGCTGGACCTGCTTTCTGCCATACAGAGTCAGGCGGCTTTGGCGGAGTTTGAACTGCGGGCCTATGAGATGGAAGAGCCTACAATGGAAAAGCTCAATGATCTTTACGCTCAGCTTTTGCTTGAATATGGTATAGAGCTGGAGGAGGATGCTGAAAGCCTTGCTCCCAGTTGGATCACGGTAAGCCATCTTTTTGAAAGCCCCTTTTATGTCATAAGCTATTGTGTCTCCGCGGCGGTGGCGCTGGAACTTTATGAGGCAGAGCTGGAAAATGAAGGCAGCGGTATTGAACAGTTTATCCGCATGTCCGAAAGCCAGATTCCGGGGCTTATGGAAGCTGTGGAATACGCAGAGCTCAGTAATCCGCTTCTGGAGAGCAGCGTGCAGCACACGGCTGATTTTCTAAGGAGCCAGTTGCTTGAATAAAATAAAAACTACCTACGTTTAAGCCGTAGGTAGTTTTTATTTTATTCGTTTTCAACTTTGATCTGGCACATCTTCATTGCGCTCAGCGCGGTGAGATGGCTTTGAGGCGTGACACCGGCGCAGCAGGCTGCGTCCACAGTTACCGGCACCTCAGGCAGAAAGGCCTTTACCAGCAGGGCATTGGAGATAACACAGATATCGGTGCACAGGCCGATAAGGCAAACGGAAGATATTTCTTCACTGCGGTTTAAGTCCAGCAGCAGCTCGCCCAGCTCTTTACTGCCGAAAGTGGGCTTATCCAGTACGGCAATCTCACCATGACCCTCAAGGCCTTCCCTGATCTGCCAGCCGAAGCTGCCCTCAATGCAGTGGGGCACAGGAAGATTTGTGCCTTCCTGAGTATCCATGTAGTTTGCCTGATGGGTGTCCCGGGTAAATATTATCTTACCGCTGAAATTCTCTATCTTTTCCAGCACTTTGGGGACAATTGCCACGGCTTCTGCGGTGCCGAGGGCACCGTCGATAAAGTCGTTCTGCATGTCAACGACAATAAGGATATCCTGCATTTTTCTACCTCAGTCTCTCTTTTTGGGAGGGATAACCTCTATCCAGTAACCATCGGGGTCAGTGATGAAGTAAATGCCCATCTTGGGATTTTCATAGCAGATGATGCCCATCTCTGCATGCTTTGCGTGGGCAGCATCATAGTCCTCCGCCAGAAATGCCAGATGATATTCCAGCTCACCCAGGTCATAGGCCTGGGGATGATCACGCAGCCAGGTCAGCTCCAGACGGAAATCTGTCACGCCGTCACCAAGGTAGATGATCTTGTAACTGCCGTCGGAGGCATCCTTCTCGCGCACGGGCTTGAGGCCCAGAGCTTCGTCATAGAACTTTAAGCTCTCTTCCATGTTTTTTACGTTGAAATTGAAATGATTGAAAGTAAACATCATATTCCTCCCGCTGTTTTATGGATAAATTATAACCGGGAAAAAGCCCCCGGTCAATCAGATTATTACAAGCTAACTTTACGTAATATAATATACATAATAGTATTTACATAAGAATTATATTAATATAAAATTTACAAATTGGTGTTGAAAAATTACAATTTTTGTATTATCATGCAATAGTAAAAGTGTAAGTCTCACGGATGTGAAAGGAAAGTAAATGAAGAAGACAGTTCTTTTGATAATAATTCTGGCCCTGCTTATGTGCGGCTGTGCTCCCGAGGGGGCTGCAAGCTCCGCCGGCCTTGAAGAGTCCAGCTCTCCCGTGGCAGGCCCCACTGCAAGTCCCGAAGCTACTGAGCAGCCCAAAGTGATTTCCGAAGAGGTCAAGGCTCTTATGGGGCTCAATGAGGAAGTATGGGAAGAAAAGCATATGCGCAACTGGATGATCGGCAGACTCATCATTCCTGATGCTGATATCAATGTGGCGGTGTTTATCCACGGCGAAGGTGCCGACGCTGCTGAAATTCGCCAGAACGTCTGCGATGGCGAGGACAGCGCTATCCTCTACAGTGATGGTATTGGTAACATCATTGCCGACCACAATAACCAAGGCTTTACCAATCTTCCCAATGTGAAGCTGGGCGACAGGGCATACATTGTTGCAGGCGACTGCATCATTACCCTTGAGTGCGACCTTGTGACCGATGGTATCAACACCGGAAAGGGCATCACAGATACCGAAGGCGAATGGGTTTCTGCCAATGAGGATTTCACCTTCTACACCTGCGGTGCAGACTGGGTCAATATAAAGATTGCCGGCTTCAAGGAGCTGGATCAGGACTACTTTGAACTGAAAACTCCCGAGTGGTTTGTTGCAGGCGAACAGCCTCAGGAAGAGGAAGACCTTTATTTAAGCGTTGAAGAATAAAACAAAACCGAGCTATACAACATAGCTCGGTTTTTTATTGTCACCCGAAAACCACAGGCTATGCCTGTGGCTCCAAAAAGGCTACGCCTATGAGTAGTTCCGCCGTAGCGGAAAGCCTCCCTCTGATGAGGGAGGTGTCATTTGCAAAGCAAATGACGGAGGGAGAGAAAGTGTTAAAGGAATTTCTCTCCCCCAGTCTCACGCAAGCGCTC
>JAFQQV010000003.1 GCA_017410425.1 Oscillospiraceae bacterium | reverse complement strand
GCCTACCAGTTCCAGACCGGGGCCGATGTTGGAAAGACAGGAGAGCGTGGCGGAAAAACTGGTGGCAAAGCTGTAGCCGTCCATGGATACAATGAAGCTGACACCAATAAGGATGAACATATAGCTTATGAAAAAGCTGTGCACAGCCCTGAGAGTGTTGCCTTCCAGTCTTTTGCCGTCCAGTCTGATGCTGCGCACATGGCGGGGAGCTGCCATCTCGTGGATTTCCTTTCGCAGGCTCTTGAGCAGAATGACAATGCGCGAGACTTTGATTCCGCCGCCGGTGCTGCCGGCGCAGGCGCCGCAGAACATCAGCAGCACAATTATAAACTGGCAGTACTGGGGCCACTGAGTATAGTCCACCGTGCCGAAGCCGGTGGTGCTGATAATGCTCGCCACGTAAAACAAGGCGTGGCGCATACCCTGGAAAAAGCCACCGTACATATCGGCAATGCCGGCAGAGATGGAGATTATTGCTGCGGCGACAATGGCAAGATACCAGCGCAGCTCCTCATTTTTCAGTATGGCCTTGAAGTTTCCCACAAGGACAAAGAAATAGATGTTGAAGTTTACAGCAAAAAGAAGCATGAAGACTGAACATACTATCTCAATATATACGCTGTCAAAGGCGGCAATACTGGAGTTCTTTGTGGAAAAACCGCCGGTACCTGCGGTTGCAAAGGCGTGGGTCAGCGCATCAAAGAAATTCATCCCGCCCAGCAGGAGAAGGACGGTCAGAATAAGGGTCATGCAGATATAGATGATGTAGAGAATTTTTGCTGTCTGGCGCAGCCTTGGCACCAGCTTATCCACGCTGACACCGGGCAGCTCCGCCCGCATTATGTGCATCTGGTGCTCACCGCTCATGGGCAGCACCGCCATGATGAACAGCAGCACGCCCATACCGCCTATCCAGTGGGTAAATGAACGCCAGAACAAATTGCCGTAGCTCATGGATTGGGGTGCGGAAAGGATGGAGGCGCCGGTGGTGGTGAAGCCGGAGACCGTTTCAAACAGCGCGTCTATGTAGTTTGGTATCTCTCCGGAAAGGAAGAAGGGCAGCGCGCCCAACATAGACAATACAATCCAGCCCAGCGAGACGATGAGAAAGCCGTCTTTGGCTGTGAGCCCGCTGCGCTTTGGCTTGATGCACAGCGCGGCAGCGCCCAGAACAGCGCCTGTGACGATGGTGATGATAAAGTGGCTCACGCTTTCGCCGTAACAAAGACCTGTGATAAGAGGCAGTACCATCAGCGCGGCGACGCAGAGCACGATAAGGCCCAGCGTGCGGACAATCATTCTGTAGTTCATCGCTTTACCTCAACTATAGCGTCAAGCTCTTTCAGATGTCCGGCCTTGGCGATAATAATGGCGTGGTCTCCGGGATGGATGTCGGTGTTGCCGTCGGGAATTATGGTGTGTTTGCCCCGGACCAGAGCGGCAACTATGATATTGGCTTTAAGCTTCATATCCTTAAGGGGCTTGCCGACACAGGAGGAGTTTTCTGACGCGATAAACTCCAGCGCCTCCACCTTGCCGTCAGCAAGACGGTAGAGGGTTTCCATGCTGCTGCCGACAGAGTTTGACATGGCGCGCACATAGCGGGCCAACTGCTGGCTGACCAGCACCCTGGGGGTCACGACACTTTCAATACCGGAGCTTGCCAGTATTTCGGAGTAGTATTCCCTGTTGACTTTTACGATTATCTTGCTCAAATTGAACTTCTGCGCGTAGATAGAGGTTATGATGTTACTGCCATCGTCGCCGGTAAGGGCAACAAAGGCATCCATGGATTCAAGCCCCTCCTCCAGCAATACGTCTCCGGCGCTGGCGTCGGCGTTGATAATGCGTGCCTGGGGCAGCTCGTCGCTCAGATCGCGGCAGACTTCCCGGTTCAGCTCGACTATCGTGACGGATATACCTACCTCAATAAGCAGCTTTGCCAGATATACGGCAATTCTTCCTCCGCCCATTATCATAACTTTTTTGACCGGCTTTTTGTATTCTCCGGTGGCGGTGAAGAATTTCCTCAGCTCTTTTGATGCGCCGGTGATGCTGAGCCTGTCGTTTTCTTCTATTGTGAAATCGCCATTGGGGATGATGGCCTCGCCCTTGCGCTCCACTACACCCACCAGCACCTTTGCGCCGAAGGCCTGGGGCAGCTCCTTGAGCTGTTTGCCGCAGAGCTTGCTGCCGGGCAAGACCCGGTGTCCGACGAGCTCCGCGTTGCCCTTGGCAAATGTGTCCACCCGGTTTGCGCTGGGGAAGCGCAGAATGCGGGAAATCTCCCTTGCACATTCAAACTCGGGATTGACTGTGGCAGAAAGGCCCAGTGCCTCGCGGAGAAAGGCTGTCTCATGCATGTAGGCGGTGTCCCTTATGCGGGCGATGACATGCTTTGTACCCAGCTTACGGGCGGAGATGCCACAGACCATGTTTATTTCATCGTTTCTTGTGGCGGCGAGAACAAGATCAGCCTCTCTGGCTCCGGCCTCGATAAGAGTGTCGGAGCTTGTGGCGCTGCCTTGCACGCAAATAAGATCCAGATTGTTGGAAATATTGTTAA
Source organism: Oscillospiraceae bacterium (assembly GCA_017410425.1). Taxonomy (GTDB): domain Bacteria; phylum Bacillota; class Clostridia; order Oscillospirales; family Oscillospiraceae; genus Limivicinus. The sequence goes on along the minus strand of JAFQQV010000003.1, from coordinate 21,104 downwards.
TAATGTCCGGACGCTTGTCTATAATGGTGATATCGTGGCCCTCGCCGGATAATATTGCAGCGACAGAGGCGCCTACCTTGCCTGCGCCGGCTATGATTATTTTCATAAGAATCTCCCCTTGGACTAAGTACGCTTGGTATGTCAGGAATATATCATATATTTTATCAGATGTACAGTTTGGTCTTGTTGAAAAGTTCTTAAAAATGTGTTAATATACAAAATCGAATTAAAATAATGAGAAAACGGAGCAATCATGTTCAAAGGATTCAGCGAAAAAACCGGCGAGTTTCTTTGGGAGCTTGCCTTTAATAACGAAAGACCCTGGTTTTTGGAGCACAAGCAGCAGTTTGAAGAACTGGTAAACACTCCCTTCAAGGCTCTGGCTCAGGAGAGCTTTCAGCTCATGGAGCTAAAATACCCGGAGCTTGATGTTCGGCTGCATGTCTCCCGAATATACAGGGATGCCCGCCGCCTGTTCGGACGCGGCCCCTATAAGGACCATATGTGGTTTTCCATCAAAGCCAGCACAATGCTGCTGGAAGGCCCTATGTTCTGGTTTGAGATCGGTGCTGCAGATTATAGCTACGGTATGGGCTTTTACTCTGCCAGCCCCGCACAGATGGAAGCCTTCCGCAAGAGCATTGACGCAAATCCCGCCCGCTTTGAGCGTGTGGCAAAGGCAGTGGAGAAGCACGGTTTCCGCGTCACCGGCGAGGAGTACAAGCGCCCCAAGGGCAGCTTTGACAGCGAAGTGATAATGCGCTGGTATAACCGGAAGCGTATGGGGCTTGAGAAGAGCTTTGACCTTGGCGGCGATGCTTTCAGCGAAAATCTGCCTCAGATTCTGGCTGAGGAGTTTTCCAGAATGATGCCCATGTATGAGTATTTTATGGAAGTTTACAATGCCTGCCCTGCCCTGAACCCCAGCATCCCCTCAAAACGATAAAACAGGAGGACGCACAATGCAGCCATCCGCTCCCAAAGTGGCGCTTATTATGCCCGCATATAATGCAAGCCAATATATTGAAGCCTCTGTGCGCAGCATTCTGAGCCAGAGCTTTCAGGATCTGGAGCTTATCGTTATAAATGACGGCTCCAGGGACAATACCGCCGATATCCTCGCCGGCATTGCGGCTGAGGATAAGCGGCTGCGCGCCGTGACCGTGGAAAACGGCGGCCCCGCCATGGCCCGGAACCGGGGCCTTGAGCTGGTGCAGCCCGGCACGGAGTATATCATGTTTGCAGACTCTGACGATGTGCTGGTTCCCGGCTCAATTGCCTACGCGGTGGAAAAGGCCGAGGGCGCAGACCTTGTGCTGCTGGGCTTCAGCATCTGCAATGCCGACGGCACCGAGGCCGACTATTTTGAGCCGGAGCAGTATTTTACACCTGACGCTATAGGTACAGCCCTGGGTCGGCTTTACAAGGCCAACCTGCTCAATCAGGTCTGGGCCAAGCTGTTCAGAGCCAGCCTTATTCTGGACAATAATATCCGCTTCCCGGACTACCGTTGGGGAGAGGACAGGCTCTTTATTTACGATTGTCTTGAACACTCGGAGAAGCTGGCGGTGCTGCCCAAGTGCGTGTACAAGTACATCATGCACCCGGGCGAGAGCCTTATTACCAAGTATTATGATAAAAAGTTCGATGTCTGCCTTGAGAGTGACAAGCGTATGCAGCATCTGTGTACCCGCTATGGAATCACTGATGACGGAGACTTCAGATATATGTTTGCAAAGAGCGTTTTTTCCTGCATAACAACCCTCTTTGCGGCCAACTGTCCTCTGAGCGAAAAAGCCAAGCGCCGGGAGATTGCAAAAATCATCTCCCATCCTCAGGTCAAGGAGCGCTGCCACCACGCCTTTGGCGGCGCTGCGGTCAAGGGTCTGTGCGCTGTAATACAGAGTGGGAGCGTGGCCTTGAACTATGCGGCTTTCAGGTTTGTGGCCTGGACCGGCAGCGCCTTGCCGGCCCTGTTTACCAAGCTCAAACACAAAAAGTAAAAAAAGGAACTCCCATGAAGAGAAAGATAATGCTCCTCCTGCTGAGCCTTGCAATGCTGCTGAGTCTCAGCGCCTGTGCCCAGAGCGCGGCAATTGCCGAGATGCAGGAGGGTTTGAACGAAATACTGGATAAGATTGAGCCCCTGCCCACGGCGGAGCCTTCCGCAAAGCCAAGCCCCAGGGTGCTTCCCAAGCCTACAGCCAGCCCTAAGCCCACGGCCACAGCCCGGCCTGCGCCAACGCCCATGGTTCTGGAGCTGCCGGAGGAAAGCCCGACACCTACGCCGGAGCCCACAGTGGAGCCTACGCCGGAACCCACACCGGAACCTACTCCGGTCCCCACGCCGGAGCCGACTCCTGTGCCAACGCCAGAGCCCACGCCGGCCCCTACTCCCACATTTACTCCCTATGAGGAGACTGCGCCCCTGCCCCAGTCCATACCCTATGCGACACCTGTGCCGACTCCGGCGCCCACCCCTGTACCCACGCCCGAGCCTGCTGTGCCCGAGGTTGAGGTAAATGAGCCTGCTGCAGAGACAGAGCCCGCCCCTACAGACAGTCCTGTGCCCAGCAACGAAAACGGCCAGGCCATTGCGGATTTTGCCTGCCAGTATGTGGGATACAGCTATGTTTACGGCGCGGAGAGCCCGGAGGAGGGTTTTGACTGCTCCGGCCTTGTCTGGTATGTGTATCAGCAGTTTGGCTACAGCCTGAACCGCACGGCATCTGCCCAGGCAAATAACGGCGTCCATGTTGAGCTTGATGCTCTGGAGCCTGGCGACATCCTCTGCTTCTATAATCAGGGCAGCTACATAGGCCACTGCGGAATCTATATCGGTGGCGGCAACTATGTCCACGCACAGGACTCTGCCACAGGCGTTGTGATTTCTCCCCTCAGCGAGAGGACCTGCCGCATCGAAGCGAGAAGAATGGTATAATGTCAAAAACAGCTCATTTAGGCGCGGTGAGACAAGAAAGCATAGGCCTGAAAAAGCGATCTTTTGCTCCTGAGCATTGTTAAGCGAGCTTGCCAGACACAAAGTATGCCTGCACTCGCTTGCCTCGCTCAGAAACAAAATCTCTGCTTTTCAGGTGCAAAGCAGTTTATAAAGAAAAAATTTCCGTTCCGGCGAAATGAAAAGCGCAGTGGAATACTTGTGTGTATTTCCGAGCATTTTCATAAAGTCGGGGCGGAAATTTTCCTTTAGAAACCCTGTGTTTTCTTATCTCATCGCGCCTTTTACTGGGCTGTTTTTCTTTTTTCTAAAAATCTTAAAAAACGCCGACCACAGACTAGAAATTATGAGACTATATGTGATATAATTAAGATGCTGATCAGCGAAAAATAAGATTTAAGAAAGGAATTATTTAGAACATGGCAGTAAACACAACAAATACAAGGAGCCGCGCATCAGGCAGCATGAAGGATCCGGGCCGCAGCCAGCGCACAGTATCCGTTAATCGAAACTCCGGTTCCATAAAAACATTATACTCTTCACAACCCAAATCTGAGGAAGAGGAAAAGCAGGAAGAGGAGCAGGAAAAGGGCAGAGGCGGCAGCGCCGCCGGAAGCATGAAGGATGTAAGCCGCAATCAGCGCCCGGTTTACGTCAATCCAAACTCCGGCTCTATGAAGAGCCTGTACTCTACAAACCCCAATAGCGCGGCGCAGCCCAATGATGACAAGACCATCAATATATCGGACTTTTACAAAGCCGACAAAGCCCTTGTTACTTCTCCCAAAACCACTTACAACAGCGCATGGGCGGAAAAGCCTGAGGAGACACTGACATATACCCTGGACGATATATGGCCCCGCAAGCCTCCGGAGGAAAGGGTAAATATCGCTCAGCTGATCTATGGCCTTGGCGAACAAGCCGCAAATGAATTTGTGGGAAATGCACTGAGTACTATGGATATGTTTATCGGCACACCATGGCAAAAAGCGTGGGACTATGCAGAAGAAAAGCTTGGCCTGCCCGATACCGGCGTAAATTGGCTGACTGCTTATAACAAGAAGTTTCAGGAAGAGGCTGCCAGAGAAGCAGAGTACTACGCACAGAATGCAGCCAAGAGCGAGCTTGCAAGCTTTATCAATGAATATGGCCCTGATGTTATCGCTATGATACCGGAGATTGCTCTGGCCTTTGCCAGCGGCGGAACCAGCGCTGCCGCCAGTGCCGGCGCGAAAGGCATCAGCGCAGCCTCAAAGCTTTCAAAGGCGGACAATGTCCTTGATGGGGTAAAGCGTTTTGGTAAATGGATAAGCAACGATGCCATAAAGGACGGAGCTAAGTGGGTGAAAAATAACCCCAACGCGGCAATGAATTTTCTCCAGACCACCGGCAGTGCGCGAAATCAGGCTTTGAGCGAAGGCGCCTCAGGCACCGAGGCGAACTTATACGCCCTGACAAACGGTGTCACAGATGCGCTGATTTCAAAATACGGTGTTGGTGCCGCCCAAAAGGGAATTGAATCCTTGCCGGAAAACCTGCAGAATGCCTGGAAAAAGGTAAGCAATACTGTAAAATCCGCCGATGCCGCTATGCAGGAAATATTGGAGGAGCAGATGTATGACGTAACGCAGAGGGCGGCCCGCGGTATATATGATGAAGATGCAAAGCTTTTTTCCCTGAGCGATGAGAATGCGGTTTTCAATCCCAAGAGTATGCTTGAATCTGCGTTAATGGGCAGCATATCCCCGCTGGTAATGGGCGAAATTGATACCATAAGAACAAAGGGAACACCCGAGCCTGCAAGAGTGAAGGTGGACAAGGAAACTAAGAGAAATTCCAATTCTAAGGAAGGGAAAAACGGTAATAAGGTAGAAAACCATAATACAGGAAGCAAGGCCAAAGCGAAAAAACAGGACCCTGAACAGGATCCCGGTGTTAAAAAGATTTTGGGTGGCAATGTTCTGAATTCAAAAGAAGTTCAAAAGCTTGATATGAAAGACCCGGCAATACAGAAACTTATAAGTGAAAAATCGGGAATACCTATTTCACGTTCTGATAACGCAAATAAAGCTGTCCTCAGACAAAAATTTCAGTTTGCCGCTATGGAGATAGCAAAGAAAAATGCTCAGGAGAATGAGTCTGCCTCAAAACGTTCTATTGAAAAAGCAAAGGAGGGAACATATAATAAATCCAAAGGAAGAAAGTAACTAGACTGTAGTCAGAGGAGGGGGCATGATGGAAACATATAAGGAACGCTTTTGCCATTTGCATTCTGAGAGGTTTTATTTAGATGCTGGATTTGATGCAGCCTCTGTATTGGATTATGCATACGGAAAAGTGCCGGAGCAGATTCTGGAAAAGGCAGATACCATTTACTTTTACCTGAATCTGGCAGTAAGGAACAAATTGCCGGAGTACTATGTGCTGGATATGTTTCTCGATGCCTTCTTCACCGTGGGGGACAAGGCCTGCCGCTTTGAGGATGAGCTGGAACAGGTGGACAGCTACCTTTTTTTCAATGATGTTGCTCATAGAATAAAACACAAACGGGATTATTTCGAGTTTCTGCGGCCGGATGGGCTTATGCCTGCGGAAATTTTTGTGGAATTATCTTTGCATACAGCGGAGGAAATTATACTTGTGAAGATGGAAGGCTCTACCGACGAGTATGATGCCCTGCTCAATTTCAACGCCTGGTTCAAGGAGCATGGGGGGACACCTGCCTCCCCCGGCCCCAGAAAGCAGAGCCGCACAGCCAAGTTTATCCATAAGCTGACCGGCTATGGCGAGGAAGAAGCCTTTGATCCCACCGCCGGGGCTGTCAGAGTGGAAAAAACTCTGAGATTCTGTCAGGCCTGCCATGGAAAAAAGCGGGGAGTTGATGATGTCTGGCGCTTTGAACTTGAGCCCGAAGAAATCTCATATCGTGCTTCTTACATTGTTGAAGATACTTATCCCGGGATGGGAAAGCCGGAGACATATCTGAATAAGGATGCGGATGACCATGTTGAACACCGCACGGTTGATTTAGATGGATATTATGATTATGGTTACTATAATTATCTAATTGGCAAAGAAAATTATTATGACGAAGCAAGCTATGATGATTATCTGAGCTATGTCATAGATGTGTATGATGCAGGAGATTTTTGGCAGATTATAAGCCGTGGAGTGAATTATCTGGCAGACATTTATGAGGAAAGAGAGCTGGTTTTTAGCGCGGAATACAGCATGCGGCTTAAAAAGCTTCCGGATAAACGGGCGGATGAGCGGGAAAAGCTGAATGCAGTCTCAAAGATGAAGGAGCTTGTTATTGCGGCCTTCATGGAAGAGCGCTATTATCATTACAATGAGTATATCAGCTTCCAGGACCCGGAGCCACTTGATGCGGACAAAAGCTCGGACAAGATTGGCTACATAGTGGTAATTGATGACATTCTAATGGGGAGACAGTATAGGGCAGAAATTTTCAGTTTCCTTGAACTCATACCCATAACACAGCCTGAGCTTGAAGCCCTTGAAAGTGGAGAAATAGATGTCGAGACCCTGTACAAAAAAATCGGCATAGGCATCAGGGACTACGACCGCCCCTCCGTGATATAAAAATTTAACTCCCGCCACAAGGCGGGAGTTTCTTTGCTGAGACGCTCTATTGAAAAAGCAAAGGAGGGAACATATAATAAAGCCAAAGGAAGAAAGTAACTAAACCATAGTCAGAGGAGGGGGCATCATGGAAACGTATAAGGAGAAATTTTGTCGATTACACTCTGATAGGTTTTACTTGGTTGCTGGTTATGATGCTGCCACTGTGTTGAATATTGCGTATAAAAAAGTACCGGAGCAGATTCTGGAAAAGGCAGATACTGTTTGCTTTTACCTGAATCTGGCTGTAAGAAACAAATTGCCGGAATACTATGTTCTGGATATGTTTCTCGATGCCTTCTTCACCGTGGGGGACAAGGCCTGCCGCTTTGAAGATGAGCTGGAACAGGTGGACAGTTATCTTTTCTTCAATGATGTTGCTCATGAAATAAAAGCTTCACGGGATTATTTCGAGTTTCTTCGGCCGGATGGGCTTATGCCTGCGGAAATTTTTGTGGAATTATCCTTGCAGACGGGGGAGGAAATCATACTTGTGAAGATGGAAGGCTCTACCGACGAGTATGATGCCCTGCTCAACTTCAATGCCTGGTTCAAGGAGCATGGGGGAACACCTGCCTCCCCTGGCCCCAGAAAGCAGAGCCGCACAGCCAGGTTTATCCATAAGCTGACCGGCTATGGTGAGGAAGAGGCTTTTGACCCCACTGCCGGGGCTGTCAGGGTGGAAAAAACCTTGAGATTCTGTCATGCTTGTGAGGGGAAAAAGCGGGGCGTGGATTCCTGCAGCCAATTTATTTACGAGCCAGAAGATATTTCATTTCGCGCTACACGCATGGTTGAAGCTGCTTATCCGGGCATAGGCGAGCCGGAGACTTTTCTGAACAAAGAGCTTGAACGCATCAACGCCGAAGAACGAATAGCGGATGAATATAGAACTGATGACTGTAGCTACTATCACTATCTCATGCGTGAGGAAAACAAATATGACGAAGCAAGCTATGATGATTACCTGAGTTATGTCATAGACGTGTATGATGTCGGGGGCTTCTGGCAGATTATAAGCCGTGGCTTAAACTACCTTGCAGATATTGATGAAGAAAATGAGATGGTCTACAGCGTGGAGTACAGCATGCGTCTTAGAAAGCTTCCGGATAAACGGGCAGATGAGCGGGAAAAGATGAACGCAGTCTCAAAAATGAAGGAGCTTGTTATCGCTGCTTTTATGGAAGAGCGCTACTATCATGACTATGAGTATATCAGCTTCCAGGACCCAGAGCCTCTTGATGCGGACAAAAGCTCGGACAAGATCGGCTACATAGTGGTCTATGATGACATACTTCCGGTAGAACTTGACAGAGCCGAATTTTTCAGCTTCCTTGAACTCATACCCATAACACGGCCTGAGCTTGAAGCCCTTGAAAGTGGAGAAATAGATGTCGAAACCCTGTACAAAAAAATCGGCATAGGCATCAGGGACTACGACCGCCCCTCCGTGATATAAAAATTTAACTCCCGCCTTTAGGCGGGAGTTTCTTTATTATCTGATCTTATTTTACACTGAACAGCAGCTCGCCATAGCTGGGATAGGGCCAGTGTTTTGCGTCACAGCGCATTTCCATTTCGTCCACTGCGGTGCGCATGGCGTTCATGGTGCCGAGAATGACATCTCTGTGATACTTTGCGCTTTCCAGAGAGTCAGTGGGGAGCCTGTCCTCGTGTATGGCATCTTCCAGCAGCTTTGCCTGCTTTACTGCTTCGGCAATAAGAGCACTCATCTGCTTTGCAAGCTCAGTCTCATAGCTCACATCCATTTCGGAGCAAAGCGCTCTCTTACGGTTTGCACTTTCGGAAAGCTCACCTGTAAATGCGGAAACGGCAGGAAGAATATCCTTCCACAGCATGTCCAGCATGGTCAGAGCTTCAATATGCAGGACCTTGCAGTATTTATCCAGCTTTACCTCATAGCGGGCGTGAAGCTCGGTTTCGGAGTAGACCTTGTGCCGGGCAAAGAGCTCGATGTTTTTCGGGTGCAGATAGTATGGGGCGCAGTCGGGAGTGCTGCGCAGATTCAGAAGGCCGCGGCGCTCAGCTTCCTCTTCCCATTCCTTGCCATAGCCATTGCCGTTGAAAATTATACGGCGATGAGTTTTGATAACATCCTTGATAAGCTCATGCAGGGCTTCTTCAAAGTCCGCTGCGGCTTCCAGCGTGTCAGCATACTGACGCAGGGATTCAGCCACTGCGGTGTTCAGGAAAACATTGGGGCTGGATACAGAGAGGTTGGCGCCCAGCATACGGAATTCAAACTTATTGCCGGTAAATGCAAAGGGGCTTGTGCGGTTGCGGTCAGTGGTGTCCTTGGGGAGCTTGGGCAGAACGTGCACGCCGACCTTGATGCTCTCCTTCTCAACGCCGCCATAAGGACGGTCGTGGCAGATAGCGTCCAGAATAGCTTCCAGCTCATCACCCAGGAACATGGAGATGATGGCCGGAGGAGCCTCCAGCGCACCGAGACGGTGGTCATTGCCGGCAGATGCCACAGACAGGCGCAGCAGGTCCTGATAATCGTCAACAGCCTGGATTACTGCACAGAGGAAGAGCAGGAACTGCGCATTTTCTGCGGGAGTCTCACCAGGCTCCAGCAGATTGACGCCGGTGTTGGTGCTCATGGACCAGTTGTTGTGCTTGCCGCTGCCGGTAACACCGGCGAAAGGCTTTTCGTGCAGCAGGCAGACCATATTATGCTTTCTGGCTATGCGCTTCATCAGCGCCATGGTCAGCTGGTTGTGGTCGGCGGCAATATTGCTGGTGGCAAAGATGGGCGCCAGCTCGTGCTGGGCGGGAGCAGTTTCGTTATGCTCGGTCTTGGCCATTACACCCAGCTTCCAAAGCTCCTCGTCCAGCTCTGCCATGAAGGCGGCGACACGAGGCTTGATGGTGCCGAAATAGTGATCATCCAGCTCCTGACCCTTGGGGGCACGGGCACCGAAAAGGGTGCGCCCGGTATAGGTCAGGTCCTTGCGCCTGGAGGCCACGTCTTTATCAATAAGGAAATATTCTTGCTCAGGGCCTACGGTAGTTTTTACATTTGTGACATCAGTGTTGCCAAAGAGACGCAGCACACGCAGGGCCTGCTTGTTGAGCGCTTCCATGGAGCGCAGCAGGGGAGTCTTTTTGTCCAGCGCTTCGCCGCCGTAGGAACAAAAGGCGGTTGGGATGCAAAGTACGTTCTCTTTTATAAAGGCGTAGGAGGTGGGGTCCCACGCGGTATAGCCGCGGGCTTCAAAGGTGGCGCGCAGACCGCCGGAGGGGAAGGAACTGGCATCAGGCTCACCTTGGATAAGCTCCTTGCCGGAAAACTCCATTATTACCTTGCCGCCGTCAACAGGGGAGATGAAGCTGTCGTGCTTTTCTGCGGTGACACCGGTCATGGGCTGGAACCAGTGTGTGAAGTGGGTAGCGCCCTTTTCGATGGCCCAGTCCTTCATGGCATTGGCTACTATGGCGGCAGCGGCAGAATCCAGACGCTTACCCTCGGTCATGGAACGCTGTACCTGACGGAAAACGTCCTTGGGCAGCCTTGCCCGCATGACAGAGTCGTTGAAAACCATGGAGCCAAAAATCTCAGTAACGTTGTTCATGAGCATACCTCTTTATATATCTGAGCTTGAATATGTTGGGATTATAGTTCTCTGAGTGCCGGATGTCAACGAAAAAATCAGTATCCCATCAGCGGTGCAGAGCCGTCGTCATCAGACTTGGTAATGGCGCGGATTTCGGCATCATAGCTGTAATTTTCGTTTACCTGCACGGTGATCACATCGCCCACTTTTCTGCCCAGTATGGACTTGCCGAAGGGGCTTTCCTTGCTGATGAGGCCAAGGCGGGGGTCGGTGCGTACGGTGGTGACCACCTGGATGATCTGGACTTCATCATCCTCAGGTATGTAGATTTCAACCTTGTCAAAAAGGCCAACCTCATCGGCGGCAGAGCGGTCGTCTATAATACGGGCGGTCTTGATCATGCCTTCCAGATAACGGATACGGCGGCGGTTTTTGTTCTGGGCCTGCTTTGCGGCCTTGTATTCAAAATTCTCGCTCAGATCGCCGAAGGCGCGGGTGCGCTTGACTTCCTCAATAAGCCCGGGCATAAGCTCCAGCCTGCGGTAGTCCAGCTCCTCCTGCATTTTCTTGATGTCTTCTCTTGTAAGTTCGTTGTTCATACTGCTTCCTTTATATATCGATGCTGATAGTGTTCAGGCCGTTCTTCTCAAACTCGGCCATGTAGTCTTCCATGCGGTTTTGCAGCTCGGAAAAATCCTCAGGATCGGTGCTCTCAAGCCCAAGGTCACGCCTTGCCAGCTCCTCGGCCAGAATGCTGAAGAAAACCGCGTCCTCATAGTCTGCAATTGCCTCGTGAATGCCGCCCTCCTCATAGGCGCGGGAGGGGAAGATGTGACCATGCCAGCTCTGGATAAGCGAGGGCATGCCGTTGCGGCCGCAGAGGGCAAAAAGCTTTTCCTGCAGAAAGTCGTAATCTTCAAAGCGGTCGTTACCGCGGGTGGAGTTGAGGATCCAGTTGCCTACATATATCATATCGAGAAGCCGCCGAAATTCCTTTTTGCTCAGTTCAATGTTCATATAAGCGCCTCCCTCTTAAAAACGGTTTATTCTAAAAACGCTTTATATTATATTGTATTATAAAAAACAAAAAAGGTCAATTCCGGGGGAGAAACATTACAAATTTTGCTTGTCAATACAAGCGCTTTGAGGTATATTAATATTTCAGTGCAATATATAAATTTTCGCATACAGGACTGGCATAGACACAAAAATGGATAAAAGAGCTATTGGAATTTATGACTCCGGTTTTGGCGGCCTTACCGCACTGAAAAGGCTGCGCCAGCTTATGCCGGATGAAGATATAATCTACTTTGCCGACAGCGGACGCATGCCCTACGGCGGCAGAAGCGACAGCCAGCTTTGCTCCTTTGCAAAGCAGGATCAGGATTTTCTGGCGTCCTTCGGCGTTAAGATAATCATCGCCGCCTGCGGCACCATCTCCAGCGCAGCAGAGTCTGTGCTCAAGGGTTACCATATCCCCGTCGTGGGCGTTTTGGAGCCGGGCATACGCCGTCTGGCATCCCTGCCGGGCGATGGCCCTCTCGGCATTATTGCCACCGAGGCTAGCATCAGAACCGGCAAGTTCAAGGCTCTGCTTGAAAAGCTTGCTCCGGGCCGCGAGATAATGGACATCCCCTGCCCCAAGTTTGCCCCGCTTATTGAGCATGGCCACAGCGCCATGGGTGATGCGGAGCTGGAAGCAGCCGTGGCTGAGTATCTGGCCCCGATGAAAGGTGCCGGCCTTGCAGGTCTTGGCCTTTGCTGCACTCACTATGGTATAATCAATGAGAGCATCCACGCCTTCCTCGAAGAGGATGTGCCTCTGGTGGCAGCCTCTGAAAGTGCAGCGGAAGAGGTCTGCGAATATTTGAAGAGCAATGGTCTGACCGGCGGCAGCGGCAAGCTGAAGCTTTACACCAGCGGCGATGCAGAAGAGCTTCGCGCCTTTGCCTCCGCCCTGCTGGGTGAGGCTGAACTGGACATTGAAGCCATAAGCCCAATGGAGGTTCTTGCAGAATGATAAAGGAAGTTGTAATCAACATCCGGAGCGTTATTGACTACGGCCTTGCCGAGGAAGACAGAATTGACTTCAGCACCGACGGTGTTTACAGGCTGGAGGGCGATGTGGCCCATATTGCATATCTGGAGACTGAGGTCACCGGATTGCAGGGAACTCGCACCAGCGTCAAGGTGATGCCGGACCAGGTAATTGTGGACCGGCGCGGTACCCTGACCTCCCGGATGGAGTTTCGCGAGGGCCAGAAAAATTCCTTCCTCTATGATACACCGGCAGGCATGGCCACAATGAACATGAATACACGCAGTGTACGCCACCGCTTCGACCCTGCGGGCGGTGAGCTGGAGATAGATTATGTGCTGGATATGGAGCACGCAGTGATCAGCCGGAACAAGTTTCAGCTGACAGTCAGGGAACAAAAACAGATGGGAGTATAAGAGAAATGGCAAACATGATACAGAATGCAAAAGACAGCATCAACGAGATCCTGAATGCTGCCTGCCTCAAGGCAGTGGAGAAGGGCCTGCTTCCCGAGAGCGCAGACCTGAGCCGCGGCAGTGTTGAGATCCCCAAGGACACCACCAACGGCGACTATGCCGCAAACCACGCTATGACCGGCGCCAAGGCAATGCGTATGCCTCCCCGCAAGATCGCTGAGATCCTCGCAGAGAATGCAGAGCTTGAGGGCACTTGGTTTGCCTCCATCGAGGTTGCCGGCCCCGGCTTCATCAACTTCCGCCTTGACCAGAAGTGGTACTCCGACGTTCTCGCCTGCGTAAGAGAAGAGGGCGAGGATTACGGCCGCGTCAATGTTGGCGAAGGAAAGAAGTGCATGGTGGAGTTCGTCTCCGCCAACCCCACCGGCCCCATGCACATGGGCAATGCCCGCGGCGGCGTTCTGGGCGATGCTCTGGCAAACGTTATGGACCGCGCAGGCTACGATGTCTGGCGTGAGTTCTACGTTAACGATGCCGGCAACCAGATCGAAAAGTTTGCCACCTCCATCGACGCCCGCTACCGCCAGGCCCTGCTGGGTGAGGACGCTGTAGAGTTCCCCGAGGATGGCTACCACGGCGATGACATAAAGGAGCTGGCGAAGCTCTTTATTGACAAGAACGGCGATGAGTATCTGAATGTCAGCGTTGAAAAGCGCCACGAGGCCATGGCCAAGTTCGGCCTTGACCGCAATATCCCCAAGATGCAGTCCGACCTGCGCCGCTACGGCGTTGAGTATGACCAGTGGTTCTTCGAGAGCGAGCTGCACTCCAGCGGAAGCGTTGAGGCTGCAGTCCAGGCTCTTACCGAGCGGGGCTACACCTACGAGAAGGACGGCGCTGTCTGGCTCAAGACCGCCCAGATCCTCAGCGAGAACATGCTCAAGGCCGGCAAGAAGCAGGCTGACATCGACAAGCTGGAGCTGAAGGACGACGTTCTGCGCCGCGCCAATGGCTTCTACACCTACTTTGCTGCCGACATCGCATACCACTCCAACAAGCTCAAGGACCGCGGGTTTGATCTGGCCATCAATATCTGGGGCGCAGACCACCACGGTCACGTCGCCAGACTCAAGGGCGCTCTGGACGCTCTGGGCCTCAACGGCGAGGAGAGACTGCAGGTTGTTCTCATGCAGCTGGTCAAGCTGATGAGCAATGGTCAGGAAGTGCGTATGTCCAAGCGCACCGGCAAGTCCATCACCCTCACCAATCTGCTGGATGATATCCCTGTGGACTCTGCCCGTTACTTCTTCAACTCCCGTCCTGAGTCTCCTGTTCTCTTTGATCTGGAGCTGGCTCAGCGTCAGGACAACGAAAACCCCGTGTACTATGTCCAGTATGCCCACGCCCGCATCTGCACCCTGATTGCAGCTCTGGCAGCCGAGGGCCATACTATCAGCGATGCAGCCGCCGTCAACACCGGCCTGCTGAATACCGAGGCTGAGCGCGAGCTTATCAAGCAGCTGGCTCTGCTGCCTGAGGAAATCCGCCTTGCAGCCCGCGACTATGACCCCAGCCGCGTCAATAAGTACGTCACCGAGCTTGCAGCCCGCTTCCACAAGTTCTACACCGTTTGCCGCATCAAGGATGTGGAGAGCGAGCTCATGGAAGCCAGACTCATGCTTTCTGACTGCGTCCGCCGCGTTATTGCCGTTTCTCTCGGCATCATCGGCGTCAGCGCACCTGAAAAGATGTGATAAGCAAAAACCCATGCGTCTGAAGAGACGCATGGGTTTTTAAGCATGGAAGGGAGATTTGTTGTGAAAGCTTATCAGGCTTTGCCCGAAGAATATAGGGAAATAGTGTCCATAGACCTTAAAAACGATAAGAAGCTGTTTTGGAAGATAAACGGGCTTTGCATTGCGATTATGGCTCTGATGATTTTCCTCGCCAGCGGGAAAGGTTTTGTGCTGACAATGCTTGAGCCGATTGAAGGGCTGGCGCTGCGGCTTATGGTGCTTGGTGCCGGAACGCTGCTTTATATAGTGCTGCACGAGCTGACTCATGCAGTCGTGATGAAACTCTGCGGCACAAAAAAGGTGAAGTTTGGCTTTGGCGGTGGCTATGCCTATGCCGGCAGTGATGACTTCTATGACAAGTGGGGATATATTACGATTGCGCTGTCGCCGGTGCTGCTTTGGGGTCTGGTTCTGGCACTGATATGTATGCTTGTGCCTAGGGAATGGTTCTTTGTGGCATATTTTATCCAGATATTAAATGTGTCCGGCGCTGCGGGAGATTTCTATGTTACTTTCCGCTTTATATCCCTGCCTTCGGATATTCTGGTTCATGACAGCGGAACCAGCATGAAAGTATACTCAAAAAAATAAAACTCCGGATAAACCGGAGTTTTATTTTTTACTTGCAGAAGAAGGCAACAGCTACTGCGCCGGGGCCGGCATGGGTGCCGATTACGCTGCCGATGATGGTGCTGTTGAGCTCAGTTTTGCTCTCTGCCCAGAGGGCCTTGCTGTCCTCAATGTATTTTTTAAGCAGTGCATCGGAGAGACCGGTGTAGCCCAGAAGCACCGGCATGTCAAAATCCACGCCGCCGTATTTCTGTATTTCGCTTACTAGGTAGTTGTTGGCCTGTCTGGAGCCCCGAGCCTTGCCCAGAACCTTGATATTGCCGTCCTCGATGGCGAGCACGGGCTTTATGTTCAGCAAACCGCCGGCGACGGCTGCGGTGCGGGAGAGCCTGCCGCCCTTCCAGAGATACTCAAGAGTATCCACCATTGCGATGACGCGGACACGGTTTTTCTCCTCGTTGAGTTTTGCGGCGATGCTGGCAGCGTCCAGACCCTGATCCACAAGCTGCAGGGCGCGCTCGGCCAGAATACCGGAGCCGATGGCCACGCTCCTGCCGTCCACAACGTGAATATTATCAAAGTCTGCAGCGGCGATCATTGCGCTCTGGCAGGTGCCGGAGAGGTCGGCGGTCAGGGTGATGACCACGGCGCTGTCGCCGGCGGCAGTGACTTCCTCGAAATATTTCTGGAAGGTCTCGGGATTTGCCTGGCTGGTGCTGGGCATTACATCAGTCTCCACCAGCTTTTCGTAAAATTGCTCATGGCTCATGGTGATGCCGTCAACATACTCCTCATCGCCGAAATGTACGGTCAGAGGTACCACTACGCAGCGCTTTTTCAGCTCAGGAATCATATCTGCGGTGGAATCTACTATTATTCTTACACTCATTAATTATTCTCCTGTAATCAGTTTTTACGTTCCGGAATGCCGGTCTTTGAAAGCTCGGTCAGGTTTGCTGTAATGGAATCAAGAGCCCAATAAAAGATTTCCCGGCTTTCATCGTCCAGATCACGGCCTGCCAGCTCCACGGCAAGGCTTGCCTTGCGCTGCACATGGCCGGCGGCTATCTGGCCAAGCTCTGTCAGAATCAGCTTGCCACGGTACATGCTGCCGTCAACGCTGATTTTTTTCACCATGCCCTTTTCCTCCAGTATGGCGATCATGCGGGAGGCATCTGACTTATCCTTGCCGCTGAGCTCACAGAGCTCGGGCACGCTGATGCCCTCGGGATAACGGCTGATGGTGGTGAGATAAGTGGCATGGGGCGCTCTGAGGCCGTACTTTGCCATCTCTTCCGTTGCAAGCTTACGCCAGCAGCGGGAAATCTCGGCGATTGCCAGGGAAAAGTGTTCAAAACGATTTATCATAGCCTTGCTCCAAAACAAAAATCAAAAGTTGTAATCTCAACTTTGCGAAGTATACTATAAAGAAGTTGAAATGTCAACTTGTTTTGAACGAGAAAAAATCCTCCGGCCGGAAAGGTCGGAGGATTTGAGTATTTATCGGTCTTCCCTGAAGTAGGCCAGCCCCAGGGAGGCGGGAGGCTGCTTATCGCGCTGATTGCGCAGGGAGGAGATTATCAGAACAATGATGGTGACAACATAGGGCAGCATTTTGTACAGCTCCTTGACGGCAAGGTTCATGCCGGAGGGGATGTACATATGCAGGATATAAAGGCCGCCGAAGAGGAAGGAGGCCAGCACGCCTACGTTGGGACGCCAGATGGTGAAGATAACCAGTGCAATTGCAAGCCAGCCGCGGTCGCCAAATGCGTCGTTGGCCCAGATACCGGAGGCATAGTCCATGACGTAGTACAGGCCGCCAAGACCTGCGATCATGCAGCCGATGCAGGTGGCAAGATACTTGTAGCGGTTGACGTTGATGCCGGCAGAGTCTGCGGTGCTAGGATTTTCACCCACGGCGCGCAGATGCAGACCTATGCGGCTGCGATTGATGATATAGGAAGCTACAAGGGCGATGGCAATGGCGAGATACACAAGGAAGCTGTAGCCAAAGACCAGGTCGCCGAGGACGCCCATTTTATCTGCTATGGGCAGGCTCTTCTTAAAGCAGTTGGAAGTGGCGGAGAGGGCAAGGAAAGGCATGTCAGCGCCGGAGAGCTTGACAAGAGATCCGCCGAAGAAGTTACCAAAGCCCACGCCAAAGGTGGTCAGTGCAAGACCGCTGACGTTCTGGTTTGCTCTGAGGGTGACGGTGAGGAAGCAGAACAGCAGGCCCATCAGCAGAGAGCCGAGAAGACAGCAGAGGGTGGGGATAAGCACCGCCAGCAGGCTGTTCATGGCCTCGGGAGAGGGCAGGGACTGCTCATAGAGGAAGGCGCCGATAACACCGCAGATGCCGCCGACGTACATGACGCCGGGGATACCAAGGTTCAGATTGCCGGACTTCTGGGTGATGATTTCACCGGTGGAGCCATAGAGCAGGGGAATACCCTGGGCAATTGCTCTGGGGAGGAAGGAAATTATAAATTCGATCATTTTTTATTTTTCCTCCTTCTTGGAAGCCTTGTGAAAGCTGAGTTTATAAGTAATGAAGAATTCGCTGCCGATTATAAAGAACAGGATGATACCGGTAAGGATGTCACCATAGCTCTGATTCAGGCCAAAGTCGGTGGCGATTTCGCCTGCGCCGCGGCCCAGGAAGACCAGAAGGAAGCTGGTGAATATCATCCAGATGGGATTGAACTTTGCAAGCCATGCCACCATAACTGCGGTGAAGCCGCGGCCGTCAACAATGGCGGAGTTGAGGGTGTGGTTGGTGCCGCCCACCAGCAGCAGACCTGCAATGCCGCAGATTGCGCCGGAGATGAGCATGGTGCGGATAATGACCTTTTCTACCTTGATGCCAACGTAACGGGCAGTGCGTTCACTCTCACCCACAACGGCGATCTCATAACCCTGCTTGGAGTAGTTGAGATAGATGTACATGCCGATGGTGATAACTGCAACGATAAGCACGTTAAGCAGATACTTCTGGCCGCCGATGGTAGGGAACCAGCCTATCATGCTGTTGGGGTTGATAACGCCGATATTACCGGAACCCTTGGGGTTTTCCCAGACAACGGAGAAATATGCCACCAGCTGTATGGCAACATAGTTCATCATCAGGGTGAAAAGAGTTTCGTTGGTGTTGAACTTTGCTTTGAAAAATGCGGGAATGCAGCCCCAGAGTGCGCCGGCCAGAATACTGGTGATGACCATGCAGCTCATGACAAGTGCATTGGACTGACCCTTCATCAGTATCATGCAGGCTGCGGCAGCCAGTGCGCCGGCAAGAGCCTGACCTTCGCCGCCCAGATTCCAGAAGCGCATCTTGAAGGCAGGGGTGAGAGCCAGCGCAACGCAAAGAAGCATTGCGGTGTTCTGCAGCAGGACCCAGAATTTACGCATACTGCCGAAGGAACCGTCAATAATGGTGGCATAGATCTGAATGGGATTTTCACCGGTGACCAGAGTGCTTATAATGCCGCAGCTGATCAGGGCCAGTATTATTGCGGCAGCGCGGATGCTCCAGCCGAAATACCAGGGCATATCACCACGCTTGGAAATATGAAAAAGGGGCTCTCTGACTTGTTTATTCATTGCTGTTACCTCCAAGGCGGGTCATCATCATACCCACATCACGCTTCTTGGCACCGCGACCGGGCACGATACCGCTGACCTTGCCGCCGCAGAGCACAAGGATGCGGTCTGCCAGCTCAAGCAGAACGTCCAGGTCTTCACCGACATAGATGACGGCAACGCCCTTCTGCTTCTGCTGGTTGATAAGGTCGTAAATAGTATAAGAGGAGTTGATATCCAGACCTCGGACTGCATAAGCGGTGAGCAGTACGGTGGGTGCAGAGGCAATCTCGCGGCCTACCAGCACCTTCTGAACATTACCACCGGAGAGCTTGCGCACGGGAGTGTCGATACCGGGAGTCTTGACCTCCAGATTTTCAACAACAGCCTGGGCCAGCTTCTTGGGGCTCTTTCTGTCGGTGAGGAAGCTCTTGCCCTTTCTGAAGGAGCGGAGCATCATGTTTTCGCTCAGGTCCATGCTGCCTACAAGGCCCATGCCCAGTCTGTCCTCAGGAACGAAGGAGAGGGAGACACCCATATCGGCGATCTTCAGAGGATCCTTGCCGATGATTTCGTCGCGTGTACCATCGTCCTCAATGTAAGAGATGGAGCCGGACTCAACAGGCTGCAGACCGGCGATGGATTCAAGCAGCTCCTTCTGGCCGCAGCCGGAGATGCCTGCAATGCCCAGAATCTCGCCGGAGTATGCAGTGAAGCTGACATCTTCCAGCTTGAGAATACCATCGATGGAGCGGACAGTGAGGCCCTTAACCTCAATACGGGGCTTGGGATCCACAGGCTCGGGACGGTCGATGTTCAGGGTGACAGCGTGACCAACCATCATGTTGGTCATTTCCTGGGCATTGGTGCTTTTGGTGACCATGTCGCCCACGAAGTGGCCGTGACGCAGAACTGCCACACGGTCGGAAAGATCTTCAACCTCGTGCATCTTGTGGGTAATGATAACAATAGCCTTACCCGCGTCACGCATGTTGCGCAGAACAGCGAAAAGCTTGTCGGTTTCCTGAGGGGTGAGAACGGCGGTAGGCTCGTCCAGAATCAGGATGTCAGCGCCGCGGTAGAGAACCTTGACGATCTCAACGGTCTGCTTCTGGGAGACGGACATATCATAAATCTTCTGCTCGGGGTCCACCTCAAAACCGTAAAGGGCACAAATCTCCTTGATCTTGCGGGAGGCTTCCTTCAGATCCAGCTTCTCCTCAAGGCCGAGGACAATGTTCTCGGCGGCGGTCAGCACATCAACCAGCTTGAAGTGCTGATGGATCATGCCGATGCCGTAATTAAAAGCATCTCTGGGGGAACGGATAACGACTTTTTCATCGTTTATAAAGATATCGCCCTCGTCGGGGAAATATATGCCGGAAAGCATATTCATAAGGGTGGTCTTGCCGCTGCCGTTTTCGCCCAGCAGTGCAAGGATTTCGCCCTTGTAGATGTCAAGCCAGACCTTGTCGTTGGCTACAACGCTGCCAAAAGTCTTTGTGATGTTTCGCATTTTTACTGCGGCGATCTTGTTGTCCAAAGGCTTCACGCTCCTGTCTCAAAGGATGTAGAATATGATATTTAAAAGGGAAATGTTGCAAAGGGCAGCGCAGCGGCGGATTGTCACTGTGCTGCCCTTTGCAGCATTACAAGGAAGTCCCGCAGGGCGGGACTTCCTGTAAAATATAAATTAGGCGTCCAGATTGGTGATGCCGTCGATGAACATGTCGAAGTAAGGAGCGGAGCGGTACTCGGACTCGTGGAAGTAACCGTCAGCAATTGCCTCGGTCTCGGGAACGAAGTCGCCCATGTCGTCAACGTCAGCAGTGTAGGTGCTCAGGGTTTCGCCGTTAACGGTGAAGGTAGCGGTGTCGAAGACCTTGAGGGAGCCGTCAAGCAGCATGGCCTTGACTTCTTCCAGCTTTGCAGCAGTGCCTTCAGCAGCAACAGCCTCGTTGAGGTCCTTCAGAGCAACGCCGCCGTTTTCGAGAGTGCCGATCCAGTCAGCAGCGATCTCTTCGCCGTTCATTGCGCACTCCATGGAGTACATCATGTAGGGAGCCCAGTTGATGTAGGAAGCGACAATGTAGGTGTCGGGGCAAGCGTCCTTAGCGGAACCGTTGTAGAAAACGAAGGGAACGCCATTGTTCTGGCACTCGGTGGGAGCGCCCATGGAGTCAGCGTGCAGGGAGATGAGCTTGCAGTTGTTGTTGATGAGCTTGATTGCGCCTTCCTGCTCCAGGGTAGGATCATACCAGGAGTTGGTGAAGGTTACGTCCATGGTAGCGGTGGGGCAGACGTAGCGGACACCGAGGAAGAAGGAGGTCATGCCGGAGATAACTTCTGCGTAGGGGAAAGCACCGATGTAGCCAACCTTGGCCTCTTCAGCGGTGAACTCACCAGCTTCGATCATCTCGTTGAGCTTCATACCGGCAGCAACGCCACCGAGGAAACGGCCTTCGTAGATGGAAGCGAACGCATTGTGGTAGTTGGCAACACCGGCGGTGTGTGCCTGGG
>JAFQQV010000022.1 GCA_017410425.1 Oscillospiraceae bacterium | reverse complement strand
TCCGTCATTTGCTTTGCAAATGACACCTCCCGCCTGTGCCCCAGAGGGTACATCAGAGGGAGGCTTTCCGCTACGGCGGAACTACTCATAGGCGTAGCCTTTTTGGAACCACAGGCATAGCCCGTGGTTTTCGGGTGACAACAAAAAACACCGAAGCAAAAGCTTCGGTGTTTTTATATTAAGATGAACCCAAGCCATAGCCGCTTCGCTGGGCTATGACTTGGAAAGGAAAAACACCTGTGCCTGTCAATATGTGGCCGCTTGCGGCAACATATGACATCCACAGGTGTTTTGACGTCAGCCTGCTCTGGATGCAAGCCAGTTGGAATAGTCCGCGCCCTGAGAAGTGGGTTCAAACTCTCCGGCAAGCTTTGCCATAACGCGGGCATAGGCCTCGCTGCCTTCCTCATAGGGAGTAGGCTTGTAGTCGTTATAGTTCTGGGCCTTGTTCTGGGCGCCCTCAATATTGCTGCTGACACAGCAGGGAATTATATCATAACCGGTGCGGCTGATGCTGCCGTCAGCATTGCGGGTAAGCTGCACCTGTACAATTGCAGTATCAGGGTCTGTGGGCATGGTGCTGCCGCCGAAGGTCCAGTTGCCCATGCTGTAGAGCACCAGAGTGTCGCCGATTTCCTCAATGGGCTGCAGGCAGTGGCTATGGCTGCCGTATATAAGGTCTGCACCAGCCTCGGCGCAGGCCTGGGCCAGGGAGGTCTGGGATGCGGCGGGCTCATAGTAAAGCTCCTGACCCCAGTGGAAGGCACAGATTATGTACTCGGCGCCGTCGTTTTTAAGCTGCTCAATAGCGGCGACTGCCTTGTCCTTGTTAGGCAGAAGGTCGGTGCCGGAGCAGTAAATACCGATAACAAGACCGCTTTCGGTGG
Source organism: Oscillospiraceae bacterium (assembly GCA_017410425.1). Taxonomy (GTDB): domain Bacteria; phylum Bacillota; class Clostridia; order Oscillospirales; family Oscillospiraceae; genus Limivicinus. The sequence continues at coordinate 18,311 of JAFQQV010000022.1, read as the reverse complement.
TGAAGAGCTGGGCCTGCTTTTCAACGCCATAGGGTATGCCGTACTCCTCCAGCGTCGCAAAGGTGGCGTTTGCGCCGGCCTCATAGCAGTCCATGATGTGGTTGTTGGCGGTGGTAACAAAGTTCACGCCGCCCTCGATCATGATGTTTGCATATTCCTTGGGTGCAATGAAGGGGAAGTAGACCTGGGTGTAGTCATAGGGCAGCTGCTTTTCTGAAAGGATGCATTCCAGATTTGCAATGGTAAAGTCATCCTCAGCAAAATACTGCACGGTATTTGCAAAGGGCCAGCTATAATCACCGTTGATGGTGCCCTTGAAACCGGCGGGATGCTCGGCATAGTTTGCATTGGACCAGAGAGTACAGTCACCGATTACGGAGAGAGTAAAGGTTTCCGGTGCGGGAGTAGGCGTAGGCGTGGGCTCGGGTGTAGGTTCGGGAGTGGCAGTGGGCGCAGGTGTAGGCTCTGCGGCCAGCTCCTGCTGCACAGCAGCAGTCTCCTCCGGGGGCAGATGGTATACTGAGGCCACCGGAGTGTCTATCCTCATTATTTCTACCAGCACAAGTGCCATCAGCAGCAGCACAAGGCAGATTATCTCAAGGAATCTTTTCATTTTATCAAAAACCTCTTAAAACAAGATTGAAATTTATATTCCAAATGACGACAGTATTGTCATTTGGTTTCACAGTAATTTTCGCAATAATGGTATGCGCTTTGCCACCGCAACAAGGGCAAAGCAGGCGATCGCCAGCACCACCAGCTGGGCCAGCAGGCTGGATACCGGAGCCACAGGACTCGCGGCAATACCCAGAACTTCCAGCGCATTTATCATCAATGGATGAATAAGGTATACACCCAGGGTGCAGTCAGACATGGCACGGATAGTATTTGCGTGCTTGAACTTCAGGTCCTTCAAAGCCAGGAAGAAACACATAACAGCCGTCGCCTGGATGAAATTCGGCAGGGAGAAGTAATCAAAAAGCCAGCCGTCCGCTTCCCGCCTGTACACAGAGTACCAGAGGTTTGCAGCGGATGTAAGTACAACGCAGAGGAAAAACACCAGCGGCGCAAGCCAGAGGGTCTTCTTCGGCATGGTTTTGCTGGCAAGCCACCAGCCCCATATAGCGTAGCCCATATAAGTAAGCCAGTCAAGACTGATAAGCTGTGTGATCCTGTACAGCAGAGGCGAAGGATCCGGGGTAAGGTTCATGTTGGCCGGCAGCAGCACAAGAGCAAAAAACAGGAGCAAAAGATATTTATGACTCAGTTTTTCCCCATGTATAAGTGCGTGAACCGGCGGCATGAAAAGGTAGCAGATCACCATTGCCGGGATAAACCACATATGGTAGTGGCCGGAAACCACTGAATAAAGAAACTCACTGATTGTGCCGAAGTCACCGGATACTATACGGTTCAAAACAGCATATATAATGGACCATATCAGGAATATTCCGCTTAAGTACAATACATGGTTTTTCAGCAGCTTCTTTACATCCATCTGCTCCCTTGCAAGCAACAGTGCGCCGGACAGCATAAAGAAAATCGGCACACCGCTGCGTACCGCAGTGCTTATAATATTGAGCCCGATAAAACCATAGCTGAACACACTGCATTCACGATATACCTGGGCCCCGGCATGGATAACCAGCACCATAAGGCAGCCCAGTATCCTGCACAGGTCAAGTTCATATCTCCGCATTTTCGCCTTTTTCCTTTCTCTCTATAAGCCGGAGCTTTTCTGTCCGGCTCAGGCCTTTTATCTTCGCTTCCCGGCTGCGCGCCTGGGTTGAAGTTTCGAATTGTTCTGTGTACACCAGTTCCACCGGCAGATGGGATCGGGTATATTTCCCGCCCTTGCCATCTGCGTGCATTTTAAGCCGGTGCTCAAGGTCGTTTGTCCAGCCGGTGTACAAGCTTCCGTCGCCGCAGCGCAGGATATATACCCAGTTCACCGCTGCACCTGCTTTACGTTCTTTTCAAACTTAGACCTGGGGCCCATGACCTCGTGGCCGCAGCCCATGCATCTGAGCTTGAAATCCGCACCTATGCGCAGCACCAGCCAGTCCTTGCTACCGCAGGGGTGGGGCTTTTTCATTGTGAGGACATCGTTTACCTGAATATCCATTATTTCTTGATCTCCTCCCAGTAACGTCTGGCGGCCTGTTCGGTCTTATTGTCGCCGAATTCATAGTACTTTGTGTTCTTCAGCACATCCGGCAGATACTGCTGCTTGACCCAGTGATTGGAATAATCATGGGGATATTTATATCCCTGTTCCCGCTCAAAGCCGGTGCCGTCAGCATGGACGTTCTGCATCTCTCTGGGCGGCGGGCCGGACTTTCCGGCGCGGATATCCGCCTGGGCGGCAGCAATGCCCATATAGGCGGTATTGGACTTGGGCCAGGTGGCAAGCAGCACCACAGCCTCAGCCAGAGGCAGGCGGGCTTCCGGCAGACCAAGCTGCATGGCAGAGTCCACGCAAGCCTTCACAATAGGCACCGCCATGGGATAGGCAAGGCCAATGTCCTCACTGGCGGAGCAGAGGATACGGCGGCAGGCGCCGATAAGGTCGCCGGCCTCCAAGAGCCTTGCAAGATAGTGCAGCGCTGCATCCGGGTCGGAGCCGCGCATGGATTTCATAAGCGCTGACAGTGCGTCAAAATGCTCGTCCCCATCCCGGTCATAGCGCATGGCGCTGCGCTGGGTAATGGCTGCAGCATCCTCAAGGCTTATGCTGTCCCTGTCACCGGAGGCGGAGAACAAAAGCTCCACCGCGTTGATGGCCTTGCGCACATCGCCGCCGCAGGCGGAGGATATACGTTCAGCGACTCCATCCTCAATTGCGAGAGGCCTTACGCGGCGCTCATTCATTATATTGAAAGCCCGGAGCACGGCCTGCTTTACGTCGCCGGCGGTGATGGGTTTGAACTCAAAAACCGTGGAACGGCTTAAAATTGCGTTGAACACGGTAAAATAAGGATTTTCCGTGGTGGATGCGATAAGTGTGATGCGGCCGTCCTCAATAAACTCCAGCAAGGACTGCTGCTGCTTTTTGTTGAAGTACTGAATCTCATCCAGATACAGCAGCACGCCGCCGGGGGTGAGGAAGGTGTCCAGCTCGTCAATGATGCGCTTTATGTCCGCAATGCCGGCTGTGGTAGCGTTGAGCTTTCTCAGCGAGCGGTTGGTGCTCTGGGCGATAATGCGGGCAACAGTGGTCTTGCCCGTGCCGGAGGGGCCGTAGAATATCATGTTGGGAATCTGGCCGCTCTCCACAATGCGGCGGAGCATACCGTTGGGGCCCAGAATATGGCGCTGGCCCACCACATCCTCAAGGGATGAGGGTCGTATTTCATCTGCCAGAGGCTGATACATTTTCCACCGCTCCTTTCCAATTTTATCAGAACTTTTATATTATAACATCCGTCATTAAGTTTGTAAAAGGTTATTCTGCCATTTTACATTTCTATAAAAGTAAGGTATAATATTAAATCACCTGGTCCATATAAGGAGGTATAACTGTCATATGGATATGAGAAGAATCAAGGCGGTTCTGTTCATTGTGGTTTTTCTGCTGGTTATGGCTGTGGCCGTAAACCTGCTTGTTGATATGCAAAACGCCCGTCAGGAGATTGATGTGGGAAACAACGCCCCCGCCATCGTCACCCCGCCTGTGGGTGATGAGTATTTGGTTGAGGAAGAAATTCCTGTTGCCACCCCTATCCCCACCATGGTTCCCACTCCCGCGCCTACCGAGATCAACGTGGCAACTCCCGTGAGCACACCTGCACCTACCCCCGCTCCTACGCCCACACCCACGCCTACTCCTGTACCCACTCCCACACCCATTCCCGTGGGTGAGCTCATTGGCGCCGGAATGTTCACTTCCGACACCGGCGTACCCATGAACATCCGTGCGCTCTGGGCCGCCACCATTGAGGATGCAGACCATGTTAAGGTCACTGTGCAGGTCTGGCTGGACTCTTACCAGATAAACACCATCGCCGTCAGCAATGCTGTGAATGTCAGCGTGGGCGATGTTTATAAATCCACCGGCGCTCCCGCTATCGAGTGGGATCAGAACCTGAAGATCGAGACCCTGATGGGCACCACCGAGCATATTATTTTCCTGCCTCAGGGCACGGCTGACACCCTGCCTCTGGCTGTTGAATACCACTTCGGCGGCACCTACAGCGGTCAGGAGCTGCCCGTTATCAAGTGCGGCGGCTACATAGACCTTAGCCGTTAAAGCACAGGGAGGAGAAAGAGATATGAGAACTCCCGAACAGGTGCAGGAGATTGTAAGGCTCCTGCTGGAAGAATACCCCCTGGCTGACTGCACGCTGGACTGGCGCAAGGATTACGAGCTTTTGTTCTCCGTCCGCCTTGCGGCCCAGTGCACTGACGAGCGGGTAAACAAAATCACCCCCGCCCTTTTTGAGCGCTTTCCCACTCTTGAGGCCTTTGCGGAGGCTGACGTGGAGGAAGTTGAAAAATATGTACATTCCACCGGTTTTTACAGAGCCAAAGCAAGGGACATCGTAGCCTGCGCCCAGATGCTGCTCAAAAAGCACGGCGGCAAGGTACCCGGCACCATGGAGGAGCTGGTGGCCCTGCCCGGCGTGGGCCGCAAGACCGCAAACCTGATTCTGGGTGATGTGTACAAAGTCCCCGGCAGTACGGTCGTGGACACCCATTGCATCCGCATATCCAACCGTCTGGGCCTTGTGGACGGCACAAAGGACCCTGTAAAGATTGAGATGGCCCTGCGCCAGATTCTGCCGCCGGAGCACAGCTCCGACTTCTGCCACTGCATCGTGCTCCATGGCAGAGCTGTCTGCGATGCAAGAAAACCCCAGTGCGAGAAATGCTGCCTCAAACACCTTTGCCAGCACTTTTCGGGCTAAGTTAAAACTGTTACCCTCTCCGTCACGGCATAGCCGTGCCACCTCCCCCAGCGGGGGAGGCAAGACTTGCTTTCACTCAGGCGGAGAGCTGTCATTTGCAATGCAAATGATAGAGAGGGCCTCAACATTTATACAAAGGAGATACATATGAAAGCTATAGTCAGCGTATTTGCAAAAGACTCCAAGGGCATTACCGCCTATGTAACCGCTCTGCTTGCAGAGAAAGAGATCAACATTCTGGACATCAGCCAGACCCTGATGCAGGAATATTTCGCCATGATTATGCTGGTGGACCTTTCCGACTGCGCCATGCCCTTCCACGAGCTGAGCCAGTACCTTGCCGACAAGGGTCTGGAGCGTGCGCTGGACGTGCACATCCAGCGTCAGGATATTTTTGAAGCCATGCACAGAATCTGAGGTGCGCCATGAGCTATCTGATGAACAGCAGTGAAATACTGCAGACCATAGAGATGATAAACCAGCAGCATCTGGACGTGCGTACCATCACCATGGGCATCAACCTTCTGGACTGCGCCCATGAGGATATGAGCGTCTGCTGCGACAGGATCTATGACAAAATCTGCCGCTCCGCCGGCAAGCTTGTGGAGACCGGCTGTGCCATCGAGCAGGAGTTCGGCATCCCAATTGTAAACAAGCGTATTTCCGTTACCCCCATTTCCCTTGTGGCTGCAAGCTGCAGGGAGGAAAACTACACTGCCCTTGCAAAGACCCTTGACCGGGCCGCAGCCAGCACCGGCGTAAACTTCATCGGCGGCTTTTCCGCTCTGGCCCACAAGGGCTTTACCGAGAGCGACCTGAGACTTATAAACTCCATTCCCGAAGCGCTTACAAGCACCAATCTGGTCTGCTCCAGCGTAAACCTGGCCTCCACCAGAGCCGGCATCAACATGGACGCTGTAGCTCTCATGGGCCGCATTATCCGCCAGACTGCTGACATTGACCCCATGGGCTGTGCAAAGCTGGTGGTATTCTCCAATGCAGTTGAGGATAACCCCTTCATGGCAGGCGCTTTCCACGGTGTGGGCGAGCCTGAGAAGGTTATAAACGTTGGCGTATCCGGCCCCGGCGTTGTGGCTGCGGCGCTGAAACAATGTAAGGGCGAGAGCTTTGACGTGGTGGCTGAGACCATTAAGAAAACCGCCTTCAAGATTACCCGCATGGGTGAGCTGGTGGCTCAGGAGGCCTCCCGCCGTCTGGGTGTGCCCTTCGGCGTGGTTGACCTTTCTCTTGCTCCCACCCCAGCAATTGGCGACAGCGTTGCCGAAATTCTGGAGCTGATGGGCCTTGAGCGCTGCGGCGGCCACGGTACCACGGCGGCTCTGGCTCTGCTCAACGACGCTGTCAAAAAAGGCGGCGTTATGGCATCGAGCCATGTTGGCGGCCTGAGCGGTGCATTTATCCCCGTGTCCGAAGATGCCGGCATGATAGCCGCTGTGGAAAACGGTGCGCTCTGCCTGGACAAGCTGGAGGCCATGACCTGTGTATGCTCTGTGGGACTTGACATGATTGCCGTGCCCGGCGACACCCCCGCCTCCACTATCTCTGCCATTATTGCGGATGAAGCTGCCATCGGTATGGTCAACAATAAGACCACCGCCGTGCGTATCATACCCGTAAAGGGCAAGGGCGTGGGCGAAGGCATAGACTTCGGCGGTCTGCTGGGCTCTGCCCCCATCATGCCTGTGCACAAGGGCTCTGCTGAGGAGTTTATCGCCCGCGGCGGCAGAATTCCCGCTCCCCTGCATTCTCTGAGAAACTGATATAATACATATAATTGGAGTTACTATGCTTTCTGCAACAAAGGCCAGATCAGGCCTGACAGAAAAATTAATAAACCGGCTTGAGGCCCTGTTTACGGATAACAGACTGGTGCTGATTTCCTCGTTTATCATCGGACTTTGCGCCCACGCCTTCATGCTGACAAACAAGATCCCCTACGGTGATGATCTGGTTGCCATGTTCGACAAGGGCGCTACCACGGTTTCCGGACGCTACGGGCTGGAGCTTATGCGCCTTATCCTGCCGGATGTGTCCATGCCATGGATATACGGTATACTGACGCTGCTTCTGCTGTCCATCGCCTCATGCCTGATTGTAAGGCTATTCGATGTACGCAGCCCTGTACTGCAGATTCTGCTTGCCGGTGTCTTTGTCAGCTTCCCCGCTCAGGCCGCCACCATGAACTACATGTTCACTGTAGTGTCATATGCCATTGCAATCACCATGACCATCTGCGGCGTGTGGTACTTTGCTGGAGAGAGAAAGCTGCGCTGGATTGTAAGCCCCCTGCTCATCGCCTTTTCCTGCAGCATCTATCAGGGCTATTTTTCCATTGCATCCAGTTTTTGCGTGATTCTGATGATAAAAGCCCTGGTAAGAGGCGAAAAAAGTGCAAAAGACACCTTCTTCTACGGTCTTCGCCTGCTGGCCATGCTTCTTGTATCCCTGGCAGTCTACGGTGTGGCAATACTTGTGTTCTCCCAGCTTCTGAACTTCCCTCTGCTGGGCGAGGTTATAAATGAAAAGCAGGGCATTGTCATGCGCCTTGCGGTGGCATACAGCGCCTATCTCAAAACTATTTTCTCAGGCTACTTCGGCTACGTCCACTCTTTGGCATCCATGCTCTTCCATCTGCTGCTCATCGCTGTAACGGGCATTGTCATCATCCTAAGACTAAAACCACAGAAGGAGCTTGGTCGCTGGCTGCTCACCGGACTCTGCCTCTTCCTCTTCCCGCTCAGCTGCTACTGCCTTTACATGATGGCGGACAACAGCTACATCCATTCTCTGGCCCTGTACAGCTTTGCATCCTTGTATGTGCTGTGCATCTGCCTGCTGGATGATTCCGGCTTTATCCGCTTCAAGGATATTGCGGCGCTCTGCCTTGCGCTGATAATGTGCGGCAACATATACTACGCAAACTCCTGGTATCTGAGAAATGAGCTCAGATTTGAGGAAGTAAAGAGCCTCTATTCCTCCATGGTGACACAGGTAATTTCTACCGAAGGCTTTGACGAAAACGCAAAGCTTGCCATCATTGGCAAGGCGCCGGAGCTTGTTTATGATATGGATGCAAACTTCAAGTTTGACAGGCTTCTGACCCCCAGCCTTGACATTGCTGCTACCGACTATACCCAGCTTATAATCAGCCAGTATCTGGGCTTTGACATTCCCTTTGCAAGCGCAGAGGAGCTTGCAGTTTTAAGAAATGTACCCGAGCTTCAGGATATGGGCATATATCCCTATGAAAACTCCGTACAGAAAATCGGCGACTACATAGTGATAAAATTTTCTGAATAATAAAAAAAGACTCACCTGGGCGCGGTGAGACAAGAAAGCACTGGCCTGAAAAAGCGATCTTTTGCTCCTGAGCATTGTTAAGCAAGCTTGCCAGACACCAAGTATGCCTTCGCTCGCTTGCCTCGCTCAGAAACAAAATCTCTGCTTTTCAGGTGCAAAGCAGTTTATAAAGAAAAAATTTCCGTTCCGGCGAAATGAAAAGCGCAGTGGAATACTCCAGTGTATTCCCGAGCATTTTCATAAAGTCGGGGCGGAAATTTTCCTTTAGAAACCCTGTGTCTTCTTATCTCAACGCGCCTTTAAAGCGAGTCTTTTTTATTATTTCAAGGCCGGAAAGAGCCGGTAGAGAATGGTATATACGATTTTTTCAAACGGCTTGTATATAAGCGCTGCGATCCAGGCAAGGAGCAGGGCGAAAACAAGGCTCAGGCCCGCAATGGGCAGCATCCATAAAATCTGCATATTCTGATTTGGCACAAGGCTCTTGAAGATAGGATATATAATCTCATCCGTAAGGCCGGAGAGCAGATAGGCCGAGAGAGAAAGGGCCGAAACCCGGCCTACAAGTTTTTTCATGCCTGCAGGCAGCTTTTCCGCCTTGATGGCATTGAGCAGCAAAAACAGCAGGACGGACAGGAAATAGGCCTGATAATGGTCGTTATAGGACACGGTTATAATCCATTCGCCGCCGGTTCCGTAATAGAAAAGGTCAAAGGCCACAAAGGCACCGAGAACCAGCACTAATATGCCCAAAGCCTTGCGGAAGGAAAGTTCCGGCTTGTAGCGGCGCAGGTATGCGCCGGTGAAATAATAAAGCAGAGGGGAAAGATTTTTCCACCAGATGGAGTGGAGCTGGAAGAAAGTGTTCATCAGGCTGGGCATAGCAGAGAGATAAAACACTGTGGCCAGCAGCGCAAGATGCTGCTTCTTTCCATCAAGGCCGTTGAAGATGACGTTGAGAAAAGGAATCAGCAAAAACAGGCCCATGTACATCAGCATATACCAGGCATAGGGGCAGGCGTAGAAATTGATAATGGAACCCACGATATACTGAAGCCCCATTTCCTTGTGCAGAACAAGCCCCTCAAAGGCAAGGGTCATCACGCTGCAGATAAGGTAAAGACCGTAGATTTTGACAATGCCAAGATAATACCTGGCGGAGAGCTTTTTCTCACAGCAGAGATATCCCGTCAGCATCATAAAGAGGGTCACGCACTGGCCCACAATCATTCTCAGGCTGATTGCGCTGATCTTCACCGGCAGCATGACTGCGCCTTCATAAAGGCCGGTATGGTCAAAAAAGTGGCTGAACAATATAAAAAGCAGCGCCACGGCCCTGATAAGGTCCAGGCGTATATTTTTTTCTTTCATAAAAATCTCCGGATAATCATTAAAGCTTGGATATTCAGTATACTATCCCCCGTTTGGCCGTGTCAAGCCGCCGCGCCTTGACGCAGATGGTACGATGGGATATAATTCTTAGGTAATAATCCTTCAGGAGTACTTAAATAATGAGAAAATACAGTATAGATGTCTGCCGGGCGCTGGCCTGCATTCTGGTTCTGATGGGCCACGCGCTGATACTTTTCAACGGCGAGGATCCCACTACCACCACATGGGCAATCTCCAACTATTTCCACACGGCGCTGCACTTTGCGGTCAATCCCTTCTTTATGATAAGCGGCGCGCTGATTCTGGGCCGGGAAAAGCTGAACATAAAAAAGCACATGAAGCGCACTTTGCACTTCCTTATCCTGTACTTTATCTGGGGTTTCATGCTGGCCTGCCTGGATAACCGTTTCTGGCATGTGTGGTACAACGATGCAAGCCTGAGCCGGCTGATCTTCGGCGGCTACTATCATCTCTGGTATCTGTCCGCAATGATTCTGTGCTACGCTTTCCTGCCCCTGCTGCACAGCGCAATACATAAAACCGGGCTTGATATCAAGTACTGCTTTGGCCTTATCGTTTTCACAGTGCTGGTTGTGAACACCGAGTATCTGCCCAACAAGCCCCTGTGGCTGGAGCTTCTGCTGCAGAACTTTGACCTTGCCTATCTCAAGTACCTTGTCTACTTCTTCCTGGGCTGGTGGCTCAGCCAGAGAAAGCTCAGTGCCAAGGAGTTTGGCCTGCTGGCTCTGGCCTCCTTTGTCGCCGTCACCATCTATGCCTGGCTCAACCGCCGCTACTCCATCAGCATCGGCGCTCCCAGCGGTCTGTTTTACGACTTCTTGAGCCCTGCAATGGTGCTGCTGACCAGCCTTGCATTCAGCCTGTGCATGTATGTAAAGAGCGTGCCCAAGTGCCTTGTGGGTATTATGGATGAATTTCTGGCCTGCTCCTTCGGCATATATCTTATCCATGTGCCCATCACCACAATGATCAAAGCCTCCGGCTTTGACCTGTCCCAGTACAGCATGGTGGTGCTGGCACCCATAACCTTTGTGCTTCTGCTGCTGGTCACCTTTGCAATTGTCTTTGTCCTGCGGAGAATCCCCATCATCAAAAAGCTTGTAACTTAATAAATAATAAAAAAAGAAGTCCAAATGGACTTCTTTTTTTATTTCAGTACAACATTTTCCTCGCCCAGAAGTTCCTTGAGCTCATCAACAAGGGCCTCATGGATAAGGCAGGCGGTGCCCACACGCTTCTTCTCCCGCTCAAAGTAGATTATCATCTGCTGGGTGCCGGGGAACATGGTGAGGATAAGCTTTATCCTTCTGAGCACAGGCTCATCCATGGACCTGAGCTTGACCCAAAGCTTTTTGTCCTTGGGCGGGGTGTTTTTGCCCAGTTCGTTCAGGTCGGAGATAGGGCGTATGGAGTCCACCATCAGCTGGGGCTCCTTCTCATCTCGGGCGGAGATCCTGCCCTTGACGATAATTGCCTGATTATCCGCCACATAGCCGCCACCGGTATCCAGCGCGCGCTGGAAGGCGATAAGCTCCATGTTGCCGCTGTCATCCTCAAGCTGGATATAGCACATGAGATTGTTGTTTCTGGTGGTTTTCAGCTTAAAGGAGCTGACCACACCGCAGAGGGTGATGCTCTGCCCGTCCTGAAAACGGCGGGGGCCGTCTTCGGAAGCAAAGTCACCCAGCACAGTGCCAAGACGCACAGCGCCTATGCTCCGTGCCGCATCCCGGTAGCTGTCCATGGGGTGACCGCTGAGATAGAGCCCGGTGGTCTCCTTTTCCATAATCATCTTCTCCATGGCAGAAAACTCCGGCACATGGGGAATAGGCATCTGCTCATGGGGCTGCTCATCTCCAGCATCACTGAGATCGCCGAAAAGGTCAAGCTGACCCATGATATTGTTGCGCTGGGAATTTGCAATGGAGTCCATAACAGAGACATGCACATTTATAAGTGACTTTCTGGTATGGCCCATGGAGTCAAAGGCGCCGGCCTTGATGAGATTTTCAACAGCCCGCTTATTGAGGTCACGGCCGCTCATACGGCGGCAGAAATCTTCAAAGCTCTTAAATAAACCGTGCTCACGTCGCTCTATCTCCATAGCCTCGATAAGGCCCCAGCCTATACCCTTGATAGCCACAAGGCCATAGCGGATGTTGCCGCCGGTGACGGTGAAGTTTGCGCCGGACTCGTTTACATCCGGTGGCAGCAGCTTGATGCCCATATCCTTGCACTCGGCAATATACTCGGCTACCTTGGCGCTGTTATCCAGCACCGAGGTCAGCAGCGCCGCCATATACTCGGAGGGGTAGTGCCGCTTCATGTAGGCTGTGCGGTAGGTGACAATGGCATAGCTTACCGCGTGGGCTTTGTTGAAAGCATAGGAAGCAAAGTCCAGAATCTCGTCATAGATGCTGTTGGCCACAGCCTCCGGCACACCGTTTGCCACAGCGCCGGAAATGCCGCGGCTCTTGTCGCCATGGACAAAGGCAGCGCGCTCAGCGTCGATGACATCGTGCTTTTTCTTACTCATGGCGCGGCGGATATTGTCCGCCTGGCCCAGAGAAAAGCCTGCCAGAGAGCGGAATATTTCAATAACCTGCTCCTGATAGACTATGCAGCCGTAGGTAACGCCCAGAATGGGGCGCAGCAGATCATGCTTGTAGCGTATCTTTTCCGGATGGGCAGAGCACTCGATAAATCTGGGAATGCTGTCCATGGGGCCGGGACGGTACAGGGCAATGACTGCGGTAATATCTTCAATGCTCTTGGGCTTCAAGCCGGTGCAGACAGCGGTTATACCCGTGCTTTCAAGCTGAAACACACCGGAGGTATGGCCGGCGGAGATCATGGCAAAGGTCTCCGGGTCATCCTCGGGGATATTTTCTATTCTGAAGCCGGGCTCTTTTAGCTGCACATGCCGGGCGGCATCGTCCAGCACAGTAAGGTTTCGAAGGCCCAGAAAGTCCATTTTCAGCAGACCCAGCTCCTCAAGAGTGGTCATGGGGTACTGGCAGACAAGGGACTCATCGTTCATCGCAAGAGGCACATATTCATACACGGGCTTGTCCGTGATGACAACACCGGCTGCATGGGTGGAGGCATGGCGGGGCATACCCTCCAGCGCCTTGGCAACGTCAATAAGCCGCTTGAGGTTTTCGTCTCCCTCATAGAGCTCACGCAGGGGCTTGGAGAGCTTGAGCGCCTCCTCGATGGTCATGTTCAGGGCGGTGGGTACATTCTTTGCGACAGTATCCGTCTCGCTGTAGCTTACATTCAGGGCGCGGCCCACATCGCGGATGGCGGAACGGGCCGCCATGGTACCGAAGGTGACAATCTGGGCCACATGATCATGGCCATAAAGGCGGTTGACGTAGTCAATGACCTCGCCGCGGCGGTTAACGCAGAAGTCCACGTCAATATCCGGCATGGAAACACGCTCGGGGTTCAGAAAGCGCTCAAAGAATAGGGAGTATTTTATGGGGTCAACATCGGTTATGTGCAGGCAGTAGCTTACCACGCTGCCGGCGGCGGAGCCTCGGCCCGGGCCCACGGGGATACCGTTGCGCTTGGCATAGCCGATAAAGTCGGAGACGATGAGGAAATAGTCCACAAAGCCCATCTGCTCTATCATCTGCATCTCATAGTCCAGTTGTTTGTGGACTTCCGGGTTTTCACCATATCTCTCTTTAAAACCCTTTTCGCAGAGCTTTTTGAAGTAGACCACGGTGTCATTCTCCCCGGCAGGGAGCTTGAAGCGGGGCAGCTTGTAGTTGCCGAACTCAAAGTCAAAATTGCAGCGCTCGGCAATTTTATTGGTATTGTCCGCAGCTTCGGGGTATTCAGGGAAGATGGCGCGCATCTCATCCTCGCTCTTGAGGTAGAGCTCGCTGCCCTCAAAGCGCATGCGGTTGGGATCGTCCACGGTCTTGCCCATCTGAACGCACATAAGCACATCCTGATAATAGGCGTCCTCGCGGTTTATATAGTGGGCGTCGTTGGTGAGTACGAGGGGGATGCCGGTCTCGTGGTGTATCTGGATGATGCCGCGGGAGGCGTCCTTCTCCTCCTTTATGCCGTGGTCCTGAATCTCAAGATAAAAGTCCTCGCCAAAGAGATCACGCAGTTCTTCCGCAAGGGCCTTTGCGCCCTTATAGTCACCCCGGATGATGCGCTGGGGAATTTCACCCGCCACGCAGCCAGAGAGGCAGATAAGGCCCTCAGCATGCTTATGCAGCAGATCCCAGTCGATACGCGGGCGGATATAGAAACCCTCGGTAAAGGCGGAGGAAACCAGATAGCATAGATTTTTATAGCCCAGCTCATTCTTGCACAGCAGGATAAGGTGGGTATAATCATTGTCCACACCGTGCTGGCGATCACTCATATTTCGTGGGGCAACATAGACCTCACAGCCTATGAGGGGCTTTACGCCGGCTTTCTTGCAGGCCTTATAAAAGGCCACCGCGCCATACATAACGCCGTGGTCGGTAATGGCAATGGCGGTCTGGCCCAGTTCTTTGGCGCGCTGAGCCAGCCTGTCGGTACGGCAGGCGCCGTCCAGCAGGGAAAACTCCGTATGCACATGCAGGTGAACAAAGGCCATTTATTTACTCCTTATCAATTTCCTCGGCAATGCTGATAATTTTCTTCATGCGGTGGCTCAGGCAGCTCTTGGTCACGGGAGGGTAGCTCAGCATGGCAAGGTCCGCAAGGCTTGCCTCGGGGTTTGTTATACGCAGAAGCGCCGCATCCTTCAAAGGCTCGGGCAGTGCGTCAATGCCGTACTCCCTGGCGATGACGCGGATAGCGTCCATCTGGGCCTGGGCGGCGGCAATGGTTTTATCAATGTTTGCGCTGTCGCAATTGGTCTGGCGGGTGATGGTGTTGCGCATCTCCTTTTCCACCTTGGCGGTCATAATGTCCATGGCGGTGTTGGAGGCGCCGATGGTGATGAAAAAGTCCGCGATGGCATCGGCCTGCTTGAAATAGAGCAGGGAGTTTCCTGCCCGGCTGGTCTCTCTTGGAGAAAAGCCCATATCCAGCAGCAGGGAATAGCTCTCCCGGCTGACGGAATGGTGGGGTGTGGCCAGCTCCAGATGGTAGCGTTTCTCCGGATCGGTAACACTGCCGCCGGCAAGAAACGCGCCCCGCACAAAGGATATGCGGCAGCAATCTTCTTCTATAACGCCAAAGTTCAGATGGTGGCTGAGATGCTCATCCGGCTCAAGGCCGAAAGTCTCAAACACGGTGCGGATCTTTGCAGGCTCATTGATCAAAAAACTGTGCTTGGCAGAAGGCTTCTCCGGTGGGAGCACATCAAAGCTTATATTGAAGGCTTTTTTGAAAAGCTTGGGCAGACGCTGTGCAAAGTCCGCGCTGGCGGTGATAATCCTTATCTCCCGGGGAGAAAAGGTGTTGCAGTAGAGCAGCACGCCATAGCTTTCCGCAACGGCGCAGCATTTTTTCTCCAGCTTCGCCTGACAAAGCTCAGCCTTGGTATCAGAGGAAAACGACATACTATACCTCTTATTTCTCAATATCCCGGTTCACATTTACCGAGCTTATGCCCTTGGCCTTAAGATAATCATTCAGGGCCGAGGCAATAGCCACGCTTCTGTGGTGGCCTCCGGTGCAGCCGATGGCGACAGTCAGGCTGACCTTGCCCTCCTCAATATAATTGGGCAGCAGAAAGTCCAGCATATCCTCGATCTTTTCCATGAAAGTACGGGTCTGCTGGTATTTGAAAACATACTCTGCCACAGGGCGGTCAAGGCCGGTAAGCGAGCGGAGTTCCTCCACATAAAAGGGGTTGGGGAGAAAGCGCACATCAAAGACCAGGTCAGCGTCCAGAGGCATACCGTGCTTATATCCGAAAGAGAGCACGGTAACATCAATCTCCCGCTTCTTGCCCTCACCGGCAAAAAGATCAAAGAGCTTGTGCTGCAGTGCACCCAGGGTGAGGGTGGAGGAATTTACGATGAAGTCAGCCCGCTCCCTTATTCTGGCAAGCAGGTCAATCTCCTTATGCACCGCATCCTCGATAGATCCGCCGCGCACAGCCAGGGGATGGGGTCTGCGGGTCTCCTTATAGCGGCGTACAATGGTGGGTACGTCCGCATCCATATAGAGAATGCGCACATCGCAGTTCATTTCCTTTAGCTGGTCAATGGTGCCTATAAGCTCGCTGAAGCTGTTTTTGGAGCGCACGTCGGTAACCAGGGCAACCTTTTCATAACGGCCGCCGGTGGCTATGCAGAGCTCTGCAAATCTGGGCATAAGGGCGATGGGCATATTGTCCACGCAGTAGTATTCCAGATCCTCCAGCACATCCGCAGCGCGGCTTTTACCTGCGCCGGAAAGGCCTGTAATTATAAGAAAATCCATATATCTCTTTCCTTTTGGACTTTTCAGTTTTCTTCCAGAGAAAGCTCAGGGCTGAGCATAATCATCTCGGGCGTAAGCTCAATGCCGGTCTTTTCAAACACGGTCTTTTTCACATGGGCCATAAGTTCACGCACATCTTTGGCGCTGGCGCCGCCGCGGTTTACAACAAAGCCCGCGTGCTTTTCGCTGACCTGAGCGCCGCCTACGGCAAAGCCCTTGAGCCCGGCTTCGTCGATAAGCGCTGCCGCAAAACCACCCACAGGACGCTTGAAGGCGCTGCCGGCGGAGGGCAGATCCAGAGGCTGCTTATCCCGGCGCTTTTCGTTGAGTTCGCGGCTCTTGGCAGCAATGGCTGCCTGATCACCCTTGTTGAGGCGGAACTTTGCACCCAGCACCACATAGCCGCCCTCCTGCTGGAAAAGGCTGCTGCGGTAGGCAAAGCGGCACTCAGCATTAGGAAGCTCAACAATGCGCTGCTCCTTGAGGGAGTAGGCCGTGACACTCTCCACCACATCCTTCAGCTCACCGCCATAGGCGCCGGCGTTCATCATAAGGCCGCCGCCGATACTGCCGGGGATGCCGGAGGCAAACTCCAGACCCTCGAGGGAATGCTGGTAGGCAAAGGAGGCAAGCTTTGCAAGGGAGATACCGGCCTGGGCGGAGATTGCGCCGTCCTCAGTCAGATACATCTCGTCAAGCTTGGTGCTGTTGATAATAAATACTTTCTTCAGGCCCTCATCGGGGAAGAGGATATTAGTGGCATTACCCAGCATATAGGGGGCATGGCCGTGCTTTTTGAGTATGCGGCAAATCTCCGTCAGGCTTTCCACATTCTCAGGGAAGGCCATTGCGCGGACGGGGCCGCCTATTTTGAATGAGCAGTGCTCAGCCATAGGCACGTTTTCCAGAAGCTCAGTGCCTGGCAGCTGGGCCTTTATCTCAGCTATTGCAAGTTCAAGTTTTTCCATTTGGGTCTCCAGTTAACAAAAAATATTATCAAAACATACCGGCGTTGATGGCGCCGTCATATGCAGAGACAAAGCTGTCCGCTGCATTGTAGCCCAGTTTCTTCTGGCGGTTGTTCATGGCGGCAAGCTCCATGATAACTGCAAGATTTCTGCCGGGGCGCACGGGGATAGTGATCTTGGGGATCTTTACGCCAAGGATCTCGGCCTCCTCGCTGCTAAGGCCCAGGCGGTCATAGGCCTTGCCTTCTACCCAGGGTTCCATCTCGATAACAAGGTCGATACTGCTGAAGGGCTTGACGGAGCCTACACCGTAGAGGTGGCGCACATTGATAAGGCCGATGCCGCGCAGCTCCATGTAATAGCGGATCATTTCGGGAGCAGAGCCGGAGAGATCATCACGGCCTATGCGTTTGACCTCAACCGCATCGTCTGCAATAAGGCGGTGGCCGCGCTTGATAAGCTCAAGGGCGGTTTCGCTCTTGCCGATACCGCTGTCGCCGGTGAGCAGAACGCCCTCACCAAAGACCTCGACAAGAACGCCGTGCATGGTGATACGGGGTGCAAGATAGCGCTGCAGGGTATAGATAAGCTCAGCCTGGAACTGGGAAGTATCCTGATCGGTGACAAACACATTGCGGTCATAACGCTGAGCCATGGCCAGACATTCGGGCAGTGCGGGAACGCCATGACAGATTACAAGGCCGGCAATGTCGTACTGCATAAAGGTTTCCCAGGCCTTGAAGCGCTCCTCGGTGGTAAGAGTGTCCAGATAGGTGCTCTCAACACGGCCGATTATCTGAAGACGCTTGGGATCGAAGTAGTTGTAAAAACCGGTCAGCTGCATGGCTGGACGGTTAAGGTCGGCGGTGGTGACAAGGGCGGTCTCATAGTTTGAGGCCTTGTTTACAACAATAAGGTCATGCTCCTCGGCGATAGTCTTGAGCTTTACGGAATACTTGCTTGCCATTGTATATCACACTTACCCTTTCTTATGAAAGTTATTCTTAGGCTAACTATAATATTTTAACTAATAATGGCTCTTTTGGCAAGCATTTTACACACAGCCGGGCGTACTAATTATCCTGGAAAAAATTTTTACAAAACGGAAAAGTTTTTCTTGCATTTGTGTTCTCCTTCTGCTATTATATAAAAGCTGTGTTTCCGAAAAGCACAGCTAACACAAGCAAGGAGGTGCTTCAGTAAATGGCAAAGTGCGAATTCTGCGATAAGGGCGTTACCTTCGGCATTAAGGTCTCCCACTCCCACAGAAGAACCAACCGTACCTGGAAGCCCAATGTGAAGCGCGTCAAGG
>JAFQQV010000002.1 GCA_017410425.1 Oscillospiraceae bacterium | reverse complement strand
AGCCACTTCTCTCCTTGAAATACGCATATCCATGGACTGCTTTTCAATATAGCGGTGAGCTTCGCCTTCGGTCATGCTCAGGCATTCTATAAGCAGCCATTTGGCCCGGTTGACAAGGCGTATCTCCTCGATTTTTTCTTCCACCGTTGCCTGCTTTGCCTCCATGCGGCGCATGCGTTCTCTGGTGGCTCTCAGCATATGCAGTGCCTGAGAAACAAGCTGCCGGTTTGTGGGTCTTGGAAGCGGCACCACACCATAGGGTTCAGTCTTGGTGCAGATGTTCTCAAACATTTCACTCTTCACCAAAAGCAAAACTCCGGCCCCGCTTTCAGTGCACACATCAATGGCAAGCCTCATTCCGAAGTCATCAGGCAAGGGCGCATTGATTATAACAATATCGTAGTCCTGCTCTGCCAGACGGCGCTTTGCAGCCGAAACACTGGAAACCGTAACACAGGGCCAGTAGTCCGTCATAGGGAGCAGCTCAGAGATAGCGGTATTGAATTTTTCCTGCGCGGACACAAGAAGAACACTGTAGGTCTTTTCCTGAAAAACCAAGCCTGCTCCCTCCTTTCTTTCAGGCTGTGTTTATATTAAGCCTTGGCAGTAAGCGTCAATAACGCTCTGAGACAGATGCTCGCGCACAAAATCGCTGGATGCTGCAGCCACCGCTGCCTCTTCAAGGCTCATGGGCAGTTTTTCAAAGCATGAAAGCAGCTCCGGCGGTGCGGTATAGAGATTGACATCTGCGGGACTTGGAGGGTTCAGCTTGTTCTTCACTCCATAAATACCGGCGTAAATCAAAAGAGCAAAGGCAAGATAGGGATTCGCCTTGGGATCGGGAGAGCGCAGCTCCGCTCTGGGATAGGCCTTATGAGTGGCAGGTATACGGATAAGCTGGCTTCTGTTTTCAGAGGACCAGGAAATATATACAGGAGCCTTGTCCGAGCCAAAGCGCTCATAGGAGTTTTCACAAGGGTTGAGAAACACAGTAATTTCCCGGATTTTTTCCATAATGCCCGCAATCACGTTATGGAGCTGGGCACTGTCGCCCACGGAAATGTTTATATGCATGCCGCTTCCCGCCTGATTTTTGAGGGGCTTTGGCGAAAAATCAGCATAGAGTCCGCTGCGCCATGCCACAGTCCTGACCACGCTTCTGAAGGCGATGGTATTATCCGCCGCGGAAAGGGCATCCGAATAACGAAAGTCAATCTCATTTTGTCCCGGCCCTTCCTCATGGTGTGAGCTTTCAGGCAGAATACCCATCTGCTCAAGCGTAAGGCAAATCTCCCGTCGCACGTTCTCTCCCTTATCCTCGGGAGCCACCGACATATACCCGGCTCTGTCATAGGGAATGTTGGTAGCCTCACCCTGCTCATCGGTCTTGAAAAGGTAGAACTCCATCTCAGGACCAAAGTCAAAGCTCAGGCCGCAGGACTTTGCCTCGGCAACGGCCTTTTTCAGGATACCGCGAGTGTCGGTTTCAAGCACGGTGCCATCAGGATATGTTACATCACAGAACATACGCACCACCTTGCCGCTCTCGGGCCGCCAGGGAAAGCGGGAGAGAGTGGACGGGTCCGGGCGCAAAAACAAATCGGAACGGACTTCACCGCCGAAGCCTGCAATGGCGGAGGCGTCAATGGCAATGCCGTGTTTGAAGGCACGCTCAAGCTCGCTTGGCATGATGGCAACATTTTTCTGTTCACCATAAACATCACAAAACGCAAGACGGATAAACTTTACGTCCTCCTCTTTAACATACTGAAGAACCTCTGCAACTGTAAAATTCATATACTCACCCAGCCTTTATAAAAGCAAAAAGGCGAAAGGTTCGCCGGAAATGCGCGCAGCAATCCCCTGTGAACACCTTCGTCCATGGCGGAACTTTATCACATTAGAGTGCTAATTGTCAATCAGGATTTTTTGAAAAAATTAAAAAATCGCTTCTTGACAAATTCAAAAACCGGGCGTATATTATGCGCCATCGAGAGACAAAGACGTCTCAGAGCAAATGCTCTGGCGTCTTTGTCTCTTTTTTTATTCTCGAAAGGGTGATTTTTATGAAGAGCGTTCCCGACTATTTTGGCAGTAAAGTCTTTGACAACAGGGTAATGAAAGCCCGGCTTTCACCCGATGTATATAATTCTCTAAAGCAGACCATCAAGCAGGGCAAAAAGCTTGACTCCGGTCTTGCAGACTCCGTGGCCTCCGCCATGAAGGACTGGGCTGTCGAGAACGGCGCCACTCACTTCACCCACTGGTTTCAGCCGCTGACAGGCATCACCGCCGAAAAGCACGACAGCTTTATCGCGCCGGCTCCCGATGGCCGCGTAATCATGGATTTTTCCGGCAAGGAGCTTATCAAAGGCGAGCCGGATGCATCCTCCTTCCCCTCCGGTGGCCTGCGCGCCACCTTTGAGGCCAGAGGCTACACCGCCTGGGATCCCACAAGCTTCGCTTTTATCAAGGGTAAAACCCTCTGCATCCCCACTGCATTCTGTTCCTACGGCGGCGAAGCGCTGGATAAAAAGACTCCCCTTCTGCGCAGCATGGAAGCGCTCAACAAGCAGGCACTGCGCATACTAAGGCTTTTCGGCAACGACAGTGTAAAGCGGGTTGTACCCTCGGTTGGCCCGGAGCAGGAGTATTTTCTCGTTGACAGAGAAATGTACGAAAAGCGCAAGGACCTTATCTATACCGGCCGCACTCTTTTTGGTGCAAAGCCCCCCAAAGGCCAGGAAATGGACGACCACTATTTCGGCGCAATCAAGCCCCGGGTGGCAGCATATATGGAAGAACTGAACGAAGAGCTGTGGAAACTGGGTATCCTCGCCAAGACTGAGCACAATGAAGTTGCGCCGGCACAGCATGAGCTTGCCCCCATCTATACCACAAGCAACCTTGCCACAGACCAGAATCAGCTCACAATGGAGATCATGCAGAAGGTGGCGGCCCGCCACGGCCTTGTGTGCCTGCTCCATGAAAAACCCTTTGCCGGTGTCAACGGCAGCGGCAAGCATAACAACTGGTCCCTCTCTACAGACACCGGAGTAAACCTGCTCTCCCCAGGTGATACGCCCTATGAAAATGCACAGTTTTTGCTGCTTCTGTGCGCCGTCATACAGGCTGTTGACGACTATCAGGGCCTGCTCCGCGCGTCCATAGCTACTGCGGGAAATGACCACCGTCTGGGAGCTAACGAAGCGCCCCCCGCAGTAGTGTCAATGTTCCTTGGCCAGGAGCTGACCGGGGTACTGGAAGCAATTGAAACAGACAAGCCATATTTTGGCATTGAAAAGAGAAAAATAAAGCTGGGTGTGGATATTCTGCCCCGTTTTGTCCGGGACACCACCGATAGAAACCGCACCTCCCCCTTTGCTTTCACCGGCAACAAGTTTGAGTTCCGCATGCTGGGCTCCTCCAACTCCATCGCCTGTGCAAACATTATGCTTAACGCCGCAGTTGCCGAGTCATTGAAGATGTATGCCGACATACTGGAAGACTCGCCTGACTTCAAGACTGAACTGCACGAGCTTATTAAAACCGTCATACGTTCCCATAAGCGCATCATATTCAATGGCAATGGCTATGACGAAAGCTGGATAGATGAAGCCACAAACAAGCGCGGCCTTTTGAATCTGCGCACCACACCGGATGCCATGGCTGAGCTGCTGAAAAAGAAGAACATGGATATGCTCACCTCCCAGGGCGTATTCAGCGAAGCAGAGCTGCGCTCCCGCTATGAAATCATGCTGGATAACTACTGTAAGACGGTATGCATTGAGGCCCAGACCATGAGCGATATGGTGAGAAAGCAGATCCTTCCCGCAGTTGAGAGTTACGCGGCAGACACTGCCGCAGCAGCTTCCGCAAAAAAGCTGCTTGACGAAGATATAAGCTGCTGTTACGAGCGCAAGCTGGTGAGGAAGCTCTCTTCTCTTGTGGACTGTATTGACGAGCGCACAGACTCCCTTGACGCTGTGACGGCAAAACTTAAAACAATTAGTGATATTACAAAACAGGCAATGTTCATCAGAGATGAGCTGCTGCCGAAGATGAGCCAGCTTCGCGCAGCTGCCGATGAAGCTGAGATAATGACAGCCGAAACTTACTGGCCTTTCCCCGGCTACGGTGACTTGCTGTTTGGGGTTAAATAATCGGAGGATATTATAATGTGTTCCATAATGGGCTACTGCTCAAAGGATGCCGATCCGGAAATATTCAAAACTCATTTTGCCAGGACCATTTCCCGTGGCCCTGATGACAGCCGCATTATTGATACCGGCGAAGGACTTATGGGTTTTCACCGCCTTGCCATCATGGGTCTGAGTCCCGAGGGCATGCAGCCTTTTGAGCTGGGTGGCAGCTACCTTGTCTGCAACGGCGAGATATACGGTTTCAAAAAGCTCAGGGGATATCTCAAAAGTCTGGGCTATTCGTTCAAAAGCGAGTCAGACTGTGAAATTCTCCTCCCACTGTATAAAGAGTGTGGGACAGATATGTTCAATCTTCTTGACGCTGAGTTTGCACTTATCCTTTACGATGGGGATAAGAAAGACTTCGTCGCCGCCAGAGACCCCATTGGAATCCGCCCGCTCTACTACGGCTATGACGCTTCAGGCGCAATAGTATTTGCAAGTGAAGCTAAAAACCTTGTGGGCCTGTGCAACAAAATCATGCCCTTCCCACCTGGTCATTTTTACAGTGAAGGCGAATTCCATTGCTACAGGGATATCACAAAAGTGAAATCTGTCAGCCCTGACAATCTGGACACTGTGTGCCGGAACATCCGAAAAAAGCTTAGTGCCGGAATAGAAAAGCGGCTTGTTTCTGATGCAAAGCTGGGCTTTCTTTTGAGCGGAGGCCTTGACTCTTCCCTTGTGTGCGCTGTGGCGCAAAAGCTTTCCGACAAGCCTATCCGTACCTTCGCCATAGGTATGAAAGATGACGCCATTGACCTGAAGTACGCCAGAGAAGTGGCTGAGTACATTGGCAGCGAACACACTGAGGTGCATATGTCAGCCCTTGATGTTATCTCTTCCCTCGAAACTGTCATCGAGCTTCTCGGCACATACGACATCACAACCATAAGGGCCAGCATGGGCATGTACCTTTTGTGTAAATACATACACGAATACACCGACATACGTGTATTACTGACAGGCGAAATATCCGACGAACTGTTTGGATATAAGTACACAGACTTTGCCCCCTCTGCCGAAGCATTTCAGCAGGAATCTGTAAAGCGCATCCATGAGCTGCATATGTACGACGTGCTTAGGGCTGACCGCTGCATTTCCGTAAACTCTCTTGAAGCGCGTGTTCCCTTTGGGGATTTAGACTTCGTAGAGTATGTGATGAGCATCGACCCTGAAATGAAACTGAACAAATACGGCAAGGGTAAGTATCTGCTCCGCCGCGCCTTCGAGGGCAGTTATCTGCCCCAGGATATTCTCTACAGAGAAAAGGCCGCTTTTTCCGATGCCGTGGGGCACTCAATGGTGGACTATCTCAAGGAATATGCCCAGAGCAAATATACCGATGCGGAGTTTGAAGAAAAACGCATGGCCTATAAGCATGCCCGGCCCTTTACTAAAGAATCGCTTTTGTACCGGGAGATATTTGAAAAATACTATCCCAATCAGAGCGAGATGATTATCGACTTCTGGATGCCAAACAAGAATTGGGAGGGCTGTGATGTGAACGACCCCTCTGCCAGAGTGCTGGCAAACTACGGCGACAGCGGAAAATAATACGGAGGAACTATGTGCGGAATTGTTGGATTCACCGGTAAGCAGGACGCCGCCCCCATATTGCTTAATGGGCTTAAAAAGCTTGAATACCGCGGCTATGACTCAGCCGGGATAGCAGTTTGCAATGCAGGCGGCATCTCTCTCGCAAAGGTCAGCGGCAGAATTGCCAGGTTATGCGAGAAAACAGACGACGGAAAAAACATGCCCGGCTTTACAGGCATCGGCCACACACGCTGGGCAACCCACGGAGCACCCACCGACATAAACGCGCACCCGCACATGAGCTGTGACGGACGTTTCTCGGTGGTGCATAACGGAATAATCGAAAACTATATGGAGCTGCGGCAGGAGCTTTCGTCCAAAGGATACATTTTTGCAAGCGAAACCGACACCGAGGTTATAGTTCACCTTATTGAGATGTACTACAAGGGTGATTTCAGGGAAGCTGTGATGAAAGCAGCCTCAAGGCTTGAGGGCTCTTATGCTCTCGGTGTACTCTGTGCAGATTGCCCGGACAGGCTTATCGCCGTGCGTGAGGCAAGCCCACTGATTCTTGGCATAGGAATCGGTGAAAACTTCTTTGCATCTGACGTAACTGCCCTGGTATCACACACCAGAAACGTAATGTATCTTGACGACGGTGAGTTTGCCGAGCTGAGCCCGAAAGGTATAAGCGTTTTTGACTGCACCGGTGCCAGTGTCCACAAGAAAATAAGCCATATAAACTGGAGCATTGAAGCGGCGGAAAAGGGTGGCTTTGAGCATTTCATGCTCAAGGAGATCATGGAACAGCCCCGGGCCGTAGAGTCTACCATAAGTCCGAGACTGCAGCAAAACGATATTCACCTTGATGATTCCGACTTTTCTCCGGAGGAGCTAAAAAGCATTCAGCGGATTATAATAACTGCCTGCGGCTCTGCCTATTATGCAGGCTGTGCCGGTAAAACCGCCATTGAAAAGCTTTGCCGCCTCCCGGTTGATGTCATTCTGGCAAGTGAGTTGCGCTACGCGGAGCCACAAATAGATGAACACACGCTGCTCATTGTCTTGTCACAGTCCGGCGAGACCGCCGACACTATTGCCGCCATGACAGAGTGCAAAAAGCTTGGAGCCAAAACTTTGGCTATAGTAAACGTTGTAGGTAGCACCATAGCAAAGCTTGCCGACCGCACTCTTTACACATGGGCAGGCCCGGAAATTGCAGTTGCCACTACCAAGGGCTATACCACCCAGCTTGCAGTGTTGTACATCTTTGCCCTGTATGCAGCCAAAACCATGAAACTGCTCTCCAGAGAGGAATACCTGAGACTTCTTGACGCACTCAGATCTCTACCCAAAAAGATACAGCAGGCCCTGGACATGAATCCCCTGCTGCCAAAGCTTGCAGAAAAGTACAGTTCAAATCATTCAGTCTTTTATATAGGGCGTAATTCAGACTATGCTGTGGCGCTGGAAGCTGCACTCAAGATGAAAGAGATTTCCTACATACACGCCGAAGCCTATGCAGCCGGAGAATTAAAACACGGCACCATCGCCCTTATTGACGAAGGGCAGCCTGTAATTGCACTGTGCTGCAACAACAAAATATGGGAAAAGACCGCCAACAATATTGTGGAGGTCAAAACCCGAGGCGCTCAGGTACTTGCCTTAGCTTCCAAAGGCAACCGGGCTGTATTGGCCCAGGCAGATGACGTAATATTTATCCCGCAAATTGACCCAATGTTTCAGGCAGCGGTGGAAATCATTCCTCTTCAGCTGCTGGCGTACCACGCAGCAAAGGCTAAAGGCTGCGATATAGACAAGCCTAAAAATCTGGCAAAATCTGTAACGGTGGAATAAGAAATGGAAAAAATACTGATTCTTGACTTTGGCGGACAATATAATCAGCTTATCGCAAGGCGGGTCCGCGAGTGCAATGTCTACTGTGAAGTTCATCCATACACCATGTCGATCGAAGACATAAAAGCATTTTCCCCCATTGGCATCATTTTCACCGGCGGCCCGGCCAGCGTATATGAAGAAGACTCGCCCAATGTTGATGAAAGGCTTTTCCACCTGGGCATACCCATACTTGGAATATGCTACGGCTGCCAGCTTATGGCGCAGAGTCTCGGCGGTACGGTAAGCCCGGCACAGAATGATTCAGCCAGAGAATACGGCAAAGCCAAAGTGCACTACGATGTTTTTACACCACTTTTCAAGGGTATAAAAAGCTCCGGCATAGCATGGATGAGCCATGGAGACTATATTGAAAAAATCCCTGCCGGTTTCAGGCTCACAGCCAGCTCCGAAGCTTGCCCCAGTGTAGCCATCGCAAACGAAAAACTTGGCTTCTATGGCGTACAGTTTCATCCGGAAGTTGTACACACGCAAAGCGGAACCAAAATGATACACAATTTTTTATACCGGGTCTGCGGTGCACACGGTGACTGGAAAATGGACGATTTCAAAGAAAAGGCTGTACACGACATTCGCATGAAAGTAGGACCGGGCAGGGTCCTGCTGGCTCTCAGCGGAGGCGTTGACAGCTCCGTATGCGCGGCCCTTTTTGCAGAAGCCATAGGTCACAGGCTCAGCTGTGTTTTTGTGGATCACGGCCTGATGCGCCTGAATGAGGGCGACGAAGTAGAAGCTGCATTTTCCAAATGGGACATTGATTTCATCCGGGTAAATGCGGAAAAGCGTTTTCTCACAAAGCTACGCGGTATAGATGATCCTGAACAGAAGCGAAAACTCATTGGCGAAGAATTCATACATGTTTTTGAGGAAGAAGCCGCAAAACTCGGCGAAGTTGATTTCCTCGCTCAGGGCACCATATACCCGGATATAATAGAGTCAGGCACAGGCTCTGCTGCAGTGATAAAAAGTCACCACAATGTGGGCGGACTTCCGGAGCATGTCAGATTCAAGGAGATACTTGAGCCAATGCGCATGCTGTTCAAGGATGAAGTGCGGCAGCTCGGTCGTGAGCTTGGTCTGCCCGAATACCTTGTCAGCCGTCAGCCATTCCCCGGCCCGGGACTTGCAATCCGGATAATCGGGGATATCACAAAAGAAAAAGCCGACCTGCTGCGTCAGGCCGACCACATATTCCGTGATGAAATTTCAAAGTCCGGGGTTTCT
>JAFQQV010000001.1 GCA_017410425.1 Oscillospiraceae bacterium | reverse complement strand
TGCAGATCTCATCCAGCTCCTTGAGCAGAGCCTTCTTGGTGCCCATCTCTTCCTTGACGCACTCGATGATGAGGTCAGCGTCTGCGCATGCGGACTGCTCTTCGCAGAAGATGTTTGCCAGCAGAGCATCGAGAGCTTCCTGAGCCATCTTGCCCTTCTCAACGCGCTTCTGCAGGGAAGCACCCAGCTTATCCTTATGCTTCTGTGCGGAAGAAACGGAGCTTGCATACAGAAGAACCTGGTGGCCGTTCTGTGCGAAAACCTGTGCGATGCCGGAGCCCATGGTGCCAGCGCCGAAAACTGCTATCTTCATAGAATAATCCTCCAAATTAATATTTATTTAATGTAAAAGTTTTTGAGCACGGGCAGCTTACGCTGCCCGTGTGTAATTCGCCTAAGGATTAATTAGAGCTTCTCAACGATGGTGGAGACGCCCATACCGCCGCCGATGCAGAGAGTAGCAAGACCCTTCTGGCCAGCTTCCATCTCGTGGAGCAGGGTGACCAGGATACGGCAGCCGGAAGCGCCGACGGGGTGACCCAGAGCGATAGCGCCACCCTTGGGGTTGACCTTGGAAGCATCCCAGCCCAGGAGCTTGCCGACAGCCAGAGACTGTGCAGCAAATGCCTCGTTGGCCTCGATAACGTCCATATCGTCGATGGTCATGCCGACCTTGTTGAACAGCTTGGTGGAAGCAGCTGCGGGGCCGATACCCATGATGGAGGGCTCAACACCGGCGGATGCGCCGCCGATCCATCTTGCCATGGGCTTAACACCCAACTCTGCGGCCTTCTCAGCGCTCATAACGATGACAGCAGCAGCGCCGTCGTTGATGCCGGAAGCGTTTGCAGCGGTAACAGTGCCGTCTGCCTTGAATGCGGGCTTGAGCTTGCTCAGGCCTTCAGCGGTAACGCCTGCGCGGGGGAACTCGTCCTTATCGAACATGACGGTTTCCTTCTTGACCTTAACGGGAACGCCAACGATCTCAGCGTCGAATGCGCCGGCCTTCATTGCGGCTTCGCACTTCTGCTGGGAAGCTGCAGCGAACTCATCCTGCATCTCGCGGGTGATGCCGTACTTCTCGGCAACGTTCTCTGCGGTGATGCCCATGTGGTAGTTGTTGAAAGCATCGGTAAGAGCGTCATTGACCATGCAGTCAACGATGCGGGCGTTGTTCATACGGTAGCCGTAACGGCCCTTCTCGAGGGCATAGGGAGCGATGGACATGTTCTCCATGCCGCCTGCCATAACGACATCAGCATCGCCGGCAAGGATCATGGCAGCAGCCATGTTGACAGTCTTCAGACCGGAGCCGCAGACGTTGTTGATGGTGGTTGCGGGAACTTCGATGGGAATACCTGCGTGGACAGAAGCCTGACGTGCGGGGTTCTGGCCCATTGCAGCGGTGATAACGTTGCCGAAGAGAACTTCATCGATATCGCTGGGCTTGATGCCTGCGCGCTCGATAGCTTCCTTCATAACGATTGCACCCAGCTTCTCAGCGGGGATGTCAGCAAGGGTGCCACCCATCTTGCCCATAGCGGTACGGCATGCGCCTACGAGAACGATTTCTTTGCTCATTAAAATGAACCTCCGTGTTAAAAATTTATCTAATGTAGTTTTGCTTAACGAACTCTGTTACAAAATATATCACCTTTGTCCGAGTCTTTCAATAGGCTTTGAGCGTTAAATTATGAACGAATTGTTAAAGTTTTATTTTTAACAATATTTTTTAGTGCACTTCGCTTATTGATACTAAACTTATAGGAATTTCTTTTATGCAATTTACTGTCATGACCGCAGTATACACTGTTAATTTGTTCATATCAGCCCCTTAAATTCCTACATGTTTTATAGAATTTGTAAAAAAGCTCAAAAGAATGCGTAATTTACAAAAAGTCAATATTTTCCCCGCTCTTCGCGCATTTATGCCGTATATTTCGCGCCCCATAATTACATTATTTTTGTAATGTACACCTTGCACAGACTATTGTTCGTCCTGTGCCGACATTTTGTTTGTTAGACCAAATCGGAAAAACTTTCTTCTTTAGCCTTGCATTTCGCTAAAGCATATGCTATATTCCCTTCATAATAAAATACCCTTGATTCTTTCAGAATCGGAAGAAACCGAAAGATGAGGAACTCTGGAGAACCCCGCTGTGTAGAGCGGGTGCCGAAGGTGCAAGACCCATAGGGTCGAATCTCTCAGGCAAAAGGACAGAGAAAGCAGCTGCATTTTGTTGTTTGCTTTGATTTGCGTTTCCGGAGTTGTCCTATGGACAACTCATTTATTTTTCATTAAGAGAGGACGATGAAAATGACTATCAGCGAACTTATACTTAAAATCGATGATTTTGCATGGGGCCCTCTGACGCTCCTGCTGCTGGTGGGCACAGGTTTCTACCTGAGCGTTCGCATGGGCTTTATCCAGTTTACCCGTATTCCCTACTGGATGAGGAACACCGCCGGCAAGCTTTTCCACAAGCATGAGGCCGGTGAAGGCGAAGTCACTCCCTTTCAGGCCCTGACCACCGCTCTCGCCGCCACTGTGGGCACCGGCAACATTGCGGGTGTCACCGGCGCTATCTTTGTCGGCGGCCCCGGCGCTGTATTCTGGATGTGGGTTGCCGCACTGGTTGGTATGATGACAAAGTACTCCGAGGTCGTTCTGGCTGTGCGCTACCGTGAACGCAACGCTGAGGGAGACTGGGTCGGCGGTCCTATGTACTATATCAAGAACGGTATGGGCGAAAAGTGGAAATGGCTGGGCAGCCTGTTCTGCATTCTTGCCTGTCTTGCAGCCTTCGGTATAGGCAACGCTACCCAGGTTCAGTCCATTGCTGATGCAATCAACAACGCTATCGACGCATTCTTCCCCAATGCAGGCTATTCCTTCATGTTCCTCGGCAATGATGTCCGTGTAACCACCCTTATAATCGGCATCATCCTTTCCTTCATCGTCGCCCTGGTTCTTTTCGGCGGCATCAAGCGCATTGGCCAGGTCACCGAAAAGCTGGTTCCCCTCATGGCAGCAGTATACATTGTCGCTACTGTTACCGTTGTCTGCGTCAACTTCAGCCATCTGGGCGAGGTTCTCAGAATGATTTTTGTCGGCGCCTTCAATGCAGACGCCGCTATCGGCGGTATCGTAGGTATTGCCATTATGGACTCCATCAAGAAGGGTGTTGGCCGCGGCTGCTTCTCCAATGAGGCCGGTCTTGGTTCTGCCCCCATCGCCCATGCTGCATCCTCCGAATCTGATCCCGTAAAGCAGGGTCTCTACGGCATCTTCGAAGTCTTCATGGACACCATCGTTATCTGCACTCTCACCAGCTTCACCATTCTCAGCTGCTACTGCTCCGGCGGTGTGGACATTACCTGGGGCTCCGGCGGCGGCGCAAGCAATATTGCCGCTGCAATGGGCACTGTTTTCGGCTCCAAGCTCAGCGCAGTTATCCTCGCAATCTGCCTTACCTTCTTCGCCCTGTCCACTGTTCTCAGCTGGTCCCTCTACGGCACCCGCTGCTGCGAATATCTCTTCGGTATCAAGGCCACCCGCGTATATCAGGTCATGTTCGTGTTCTTCGTCATCATCGGCGCCACCATGAGCCTGCAGGATGCATGGAACCTGGCAGACGCACTCAACGGCTTCATGGCCTTCCCCAACCTTATCGCACTGCTTGCTCTGTCCGGTGTCACCACTAAGCTGACCCGCGAACACTTTGCAAAGCTCAAAGAAGAAAAGTAAAGACTAAAACTCCGCATGTCCTGCATGCGGAGTTTTTCCTATGGAAAAATAAACTTAAGTGTTATATAATAAATCAAACTCAATAAACGGAGGAATAAAAATGGCAAACGTTAATATTAAGGAAATCGTCGGCAAGCTCATCGAAATCATCCAGGATGATGACAAATTTGAGGCCAAGTTCGATGCAAACCCCGCAAAAGCTATCGAGGAAGTTATCGGTATGGATCTTCCCGATGATACCGTCAACAAGATCGTAAAGGCTGTCAAGGCAAAGGAAATCCAGCTTGACAATCTGGATGACATTCTTGAAGACAAGGGTAAGGAGCTGCTGGGCAAGCTCTTCAAGTAAAAAAATAAAAAAGCTTCGGTGTTTGATACCGAAGTTTTTTTATTTTCAGTCCTGAAGAATTCCTCTGCGTCTCTCCCATTTGCCGGTTTTGAAATAGATGATGAATGCCGCCGCTGTTACGGCCCAGGTCACGGGATAGAGTATGCAGAGATTGAGCAGGGTCGGATACAGGGGATGGATGAAGATTATCCAGAGCACACGCAGAAGGCAGGTGCCAATGCCGCAGAAGATAACGGATCTGACCGCATCGCCAACGCCGCAGAGCACACCGGAGATAACCTCCACCATTGTCCA
Source organism: Oscillospiraceae bacterium (assembly GCA_017410425.1). Classification (GTDB taxonomy): domain Bacteria; phylum Bacillota; class Clostridia; order Oscillospirales; family Oscillospiraceae; genus Limivicinus. The sequence continues at coordinate 6,723 of JAFQQV010000001.1, read as the reverse complement.
TATAAAGTAGAAGGGTGCAAAATGGCGAAGGATGTACCAGGTGCAGTCAATAACCGCAATATCCTCATTGAAGAAGGGCAGAACCGGCCTGCTGACAATGAGGAAGAAGGCACTGAAACAAAAAGCAACCGCAATGAAAATCTTCATGCTCAGCTTTGTGACATCATAAACCCTCTCATTCTTTCCGGCGCCAAAGTTCTGGGCCGCAAAGTTCATAACCGCAATGCCGGCAGCATTGCTGGTAGCCCAGAAGATACCGTCAATTCTGCCAGCCAGAGCCCAGGAAGCGACAACAGTTGTGCCCAGGAGGTTTATCGGAACCTGGATTATCATATTGGAGACAGAATACATTGCCGCCTGAAATCCGGTGGGAATGCCAATGTGCATCATGTGCTTAAGAATGCGCCTGTTCATGCGCAGGCCGCGGAAGCTGAGCCTGTAGGCCTCTTTGCTGCGGCAGAGCTTTACAGCTGCCAGCGCTGCACTGAGGGTCTGGGCCATGACGGTGGCAATTGCCACGCCGTCCACCCCCATGCCAAAGCCTTTTACAAACAAAAGGTCCAGGGCCACATTTGTAAGGCAGCTTATTACAAGGAAAACAAAGGGACTTCTGGAATCACCCACTGCCCTGAGTATGCCGGATTCAACATTGTAAAGAAGCTGGGAGGTCACACCCAGAAATATAATACGAAGGTAAAGGGCTGAATCTCGCATGGTGTCTGCCGGGGTCTGCATCAGCTTCAGCATGGGAACGGTCAGCACAATGCCCAGCACCGTAAGCACAAGACCGGCGCCGATGCAAAAGCAAACAGCCGTATCAGTTGCAGCTTTCAGCCTCTCCTCATCACCGGCGCCAAAAAGCTGGGCAATGACCACGGTACAGCCGCCGGACAGGGCGACAAAGAAGCCTATGAGCACGCTCATAATTATGGCGGCACTGCCGCCTACAGCAGCAAGAGCAATAGTGCCCACGAACTTGCCCACAATGATGCCGTCCACCGCGTTATAAAGCTGCTGCAAAATTGTTCCCGCCGCAATGGGCAGGAAATAGAGTATCAGCTTTTTTGCAATATTACCATCGGTGAGATTCTGTTTCATTTCATATCTCCCGCTCAAAACACAAGAGTACAAAGGACAAGGTCAGCTCTATATCCTCAATGGCGCGCAGCCGCTCCATGCTTTCCTTTCCTGTACGGTGGATATATGGGGTCATGGAGAAAAGAGCCTGAACATTGCTCTTGCCGTGGATACTGGCTTTATAGCTGAGCTTTTCACGGCGTACAAGCTTAAAGCCTTCGAGACTGTGCTTATCCTCATCATTTTTATATGGTTCATCGTAAATGGCTTCTTTAAGCTCCCAAAGATGCTCCATACCGGGAACTGCCATAATTACCCGCCCACCGGGTGCAAGAATTCGGGAAAACTCCCCTGCCGGTGCCGGCGCAAAGAGGGAGAGAATAATATCCGCACTGGCATCCTTCACAGGCAGCTTATAGCTGTTGGCGGTAATATACTGGCTGAGCTTATCACGCTTTGCAGCGTAAGCTGTGGCAGACTTGGAGATGTCCGCGCCAATCATTGTAAAGTCGCGGCCGCTCTCCTCCAGCGCTTTTGCAAGGGCACCGGTATAATATCCCTCACCGCAGCCGGCATCCAGCACATTTGCTTTAGCTGCCGGAGCCTCGGAAACAAGCAGCTGGCAGAGTCTGGAGCGCAGGGGCTCATAGGCCGCAGTGTCCAGAAACTGCCTTCGGGCCATGACCATCTCCTTGCTGTCGCCGATAAAATCGCCGGGCTTGGAGCCCAGAAGAAGATTGCAGTAACCCGCGGATGCTATATCAAAACTGTGGCCTTTTGCGCACTTGAGGCTGTTTTCCTGCCTGACAAGATCAAGGCCGCAATTGGGGCAAATAAGCATGATTATTCTCCGTAAAAACTTTGTATTATGCCAGATGATTATAAAATTCGCCTGTGAAAATGTCAATGCTGTTGACTTTATGTCAAAGCTTAATTAAAATGACTTCGTATTGATTTTTGTTTTATATTATAGTAATGGAGAATAGATATGGTTAAACAGAATCTTCACTGCCACACCACTTATGACGACGGTGCAAATAGCCCTGAAGAAATGATACAGGCCGCGCTGAAATACGGTCTGACTTCCCTTGGCATTACTCTCCACGCCCCCATTGAGGGTGAGTTCTGGACCCCTCCCAAAGAGAAGGAGCCTGAGTTTATCGAGGAGATGCAGAGACTTAAGGAAAAGTACAAGGGTACTATCGATGTATACTGCGGTCTGGAATATGACCTCTACGGCCCCAAGTATTTTGAGCCCTATGAGTATATTGTCGCCTCCGGCCATGTTATCGACGGTCTGTATGTGGATAACACTCTGGAGCGCCATCACCTGCTGCGCGAGCACTGCGGCGGCGGTCTTGCCACCATTGAGAGATATTACAACAACGTCGCCAGCATTGCCGACATTCCCGAGGCCGACATTGTGGGCCACTTTGACCTTCTGACCAAGTACAATGAGAAGGAAGCTCTCTACGACATTGAGAGCAAGGAATACAAGGATGCTGCCTACGCCGCTATGGAGAAGCTTGTCAAGGCTGACAAGATTTTCGAAATGAACACCGGCGCCATCAGCCGCGGCTACCGCACTACACCCTACATGGGCGCTGATATGCTCAAGCATCTCAAGAGCATCGGCGGCAAGCTGACCATTCAGTCTGACGGTCATTTCGCTGATGCTGTTGCCTGCGCCTTCGACCTGTGCGAAGACATTGCAAAGAGCTGCGGCTTTGAAGAAATCTGGGTTTTTGATGGCGAGGAGTTCATTCCTGAAAAGTTCTGATGTTTGAGTTTGATATTATACAAAGCGGCCTTGTAATTGCGGCGCTGTTTGTTCTGGGTGAAGTAATTTCCCGCAAGCTCAAGGCAATTATTCCCGCAGTGCTGGTCTCCGGTATTCTTTTCATGGCCCTTCTCTGGGGCGGCATTGTGCCGGGCGACATGGTGGAGCGCTCAAAGCTGGGCGTGCTTATGCCGGTGGGTATGATGTTCATCATACTGAGCATGGGCTCCAACACCTCGCTTAAAGAGATGATTGCAAACTGGCGCGTGGTACTGCTGGCTGCGGTATCATACCTGTTTGAACTTTGCATGATAATGCTCGTCATGAGCCTGATCTTCGACCGCAATATGGCCGTTGCCGCCTTTCCCGGCAGCAGCGCCGCCACGCTGATTGTTCAGGAGCAGGCAAGAGCGCTGGGCTACAATAACTGCGTTATTCTTTCGGTACTGCTGCTGTTTCTGAACGGCATGGTGGCCTGTCCCATTGTGGGCCTGCTTATTAAGAAAGAGGCAAAGCGCATGATGGCGCAGGGTATTCCTGAGCACACCGTGCATTCAAATGCAGGGCAAGCTCTCTCAGGACAAAAGTCCGGCGGATCAAGCTATGTTTCCTTCCTGAAGTTTTACGCTGCAGCTTGGCTGTGCCAGCGCGTAAGCGGGCTGATAGGCCTTTCGCCCTATGTGCTCTGCCTTGTACTGGGCGTTGTACTTTCGGAGATTGGTTTCTTCCGCAGGGATGAGTTCAAGCGCACAGAGTCCGGAGGCTTCCTTTTCTTCATCATGATGGCAATGATTCTCAACAGCTTCAGCGCCTCTACCCCGTCAATGCTGATGGATGTGCTGATGCCCATAATTACAGTTTTGTGCACGGCAGTTTTGTCCCTGTCTTTTGCCTCTCTTGTGATGGGCAAAATCCTTGGCTTCTCCCCATGGCTGTCCGTTGCACTGGGCTTCAACATCATGGTGGGTTTTCCTGTGAACCTTATGCTGTCCCAGGACATGATAAACTTCCTCACTGATGACGAAAAAGAGCGCAGCTATCTTATGGAGCAGATCGGCAACCGCATGGTTCTGGCCGGATTTACCAGCACCACCTTCCTTTCCAACACCCTCGGCCCCATTATGGCTACCTTTATGCGTTAAATATTTCCAAAGATAGGTCTGTTTTTTTCAATAGATTTAAGATAATCGTCTATTGAAAAGGCAGACCTTTCTCGCTATAATGGGCTAAAGTATTAAAACCTAGTCCGGCCCTTTTTATGTCGGACAGAAAACGGAGCCCCATTAAATGAAAAACTACCTTGTAATGACAAAAAAAGAAATGACCGCAGAGCTTAAGTCTCTGATGGAAGAATATGAGCTTGAGAAAGCCAAGGGCCACAAGCTGGATATGTCCCGCGGCAGACCCGACCCCACCCAGCTGAACCTGAGCATGGGTATGCTGGAGCAGAATCCCTATGACCTCATCTACACCCGCAAGGGCACTGACGTAAGAAACTACGGTCAGCTTGAGGGTATTGACGAGGCAAGAGAGCTCTTTGCCGACTTTCTCGGCGTCAAGGCTGAGAATGTTTTCATCGGTGGCCAGTCCAGCCTCTTTCTTATGTATGACTGCCTGATCAAGGCCCTTGTCCTCGGCGTATACGGCGGCAGCAAGCCCTGGGGCCAGCAGGGTCCTCTCAAGTTCCTCTGCCCTGTCCCCGGCTATGACCGTCATTTCCGCATGTGCCAGGAGTTCGGCATTGAGATGATCAACATCCCCACCTCTCCCACCGGCCCCGACATGGAGCTTGTAAAGCAGTATGTTGAAAGCGATCCCTCCATCAAGGGTATCTGGTGCGTGCCCAAGTACTCCAACCCCGGCGGTATCACCTACTCCCCTGAGACTGTTGAAGCCTTTGCTGCTCTCAAGCCCGCAGCAGATGACTTCCGTATTTTCTGGGACAATGCATACATGGCCCACGGCTTCCGCCAGAACGACGACTATCTGGTAAACATCTTCGATGCCTGCAAGAAGTACGGCAGCGAGGATATGGTCTATGAGTTCATGTCCACCAGCAAGGTCACCTTCTCCGGCGCCGGCATTGCAGTTCTGGCCGCAAGCAAGAACAATATTGACTTCCTGCTCAAGCAGATCGGCGTGCAGACTCTGGGCTACGACAAGCTCAACCAGATGCGCCACGTCCGCTTCTTCCAGAATGCCGACGGTATCCGCGCCCACATGAAGAAGCAGGCCGACTACCTGCGTCCCAAGTTTGACTGCACTCTTGCTGCTCTTGACAGCGGCCTTGACGCCACCGGTATCGGTCGCTGGACCCGTCCCAACGGCGGTTACTTCATCAGCTTTGACGGTCTGCCCGGCACTGCAAAACGCTGCGTACAGCTCTGTGCCGAAGTTGGCGTAAAGCTCACCGATGCAGGCGCCACCTTCCCCTACGGCATTGACCCTGAGGATAAGAATATCCGCATTGCTCCTTCCTTCCCCTCCACTCCCGAGCTGTACAGCAGCATCAAGATATTCTGCCTGTGCCAGCGCATTGCAGCACTGGAAGTGCTGCTCTCCAGAGAAGCATAAAATAATCAGATAAGCCCGCAGACTGCGGGCTTATTTTCAAAAGGAAGTATTTTTATGAAATATATAATTGCATCCGATATCCACGGCTCTGCCCATTGGTGCAGAAAGCTTGTGGAAAATTTCAAGCGTGAAGGGGCAGACAGGCTCCTGCTGCTGGGCGACCTGCTGTATCACGGGCCAAGAAATCCCCTGCCCCAGGAATATGATCCCATGGCTGTTGCCGCCATGCTAAATGAGCCCGAGCTTTACAGCATGGGTGTACGCGGCAACTGCGACGCGGAGATTGACCAGGTGGTGCTGAGCTTTCCCATGTTCTGCGACTATGCCCTTCTGGCCTACGGTAAGCGCAGCATTGTCCTCAGCCACGGTCATATTTTCTCACCGGAGAGTCTGCCTCCCATGAAAAAGGGGGATGTGTTTATCTCCGGTCACATCCATGTGCCCGTATGCTATGAAAAGGACGGCGTACTTTGCCTGAACCCCGGCTCCGTCTCCATTCCCAAGGAGGACTCTGTAAACAGCTATCTTAGCTTTGAGGATGGCCTCTTCCAGTGGAAGGACATGGAGGGCAATGTTTATAAAGAATACAGACTGGAGGACTAAGCCATGTATTACGACGGAAGCAGCCTTGATAAATTTGTAAAAGCCCAGAGCAACGACTATGCCACCGCCTACAGAGAAATCAGCAGCGGCCGCAAGCGCAGCCACTGGATATGGTACATTTTCCCCCAGATGCAGGGCCTGGGTATGAGCCACATGGCAAACTACTACGGCATCCGAGATCTGGAGGAGGCCAAGGACTATATGGAGCATCCTGTGCTGGGTCCCAGACTCATTGAAATAAGTGAGGCCCTGCTGGCGCTCAACACCTCTGACCCCGGCGCAGTCATGGGTTTTCCCGATGATCTGAAGCTCTGCTCCTGCATGACCTTGTTCGAGCTTGCAGCGCCGGAGGAGAAGGTTTTCACCAAGGTGCTGGAAAAGTTCTACGGCGGCCGCCGGGACAGCGCAACCCTGCGCATGCTGGGTATAAAGTAGTCAGGACCACCCGTATAACGGGTGGCCAAGCCTTAAGGCTTACGAATAATTTTTCTTTTGCATACACGCCCCACTGCCAACATAGTTGACGACGGTGTCTTTTATTGGCCCCTTCTGACGAGGGGGCTGTCGAGCGCTTGCGTGAGACTGGGGGAGAGAAATTCCTTTAACACTTTCTCTCCCTCCGTCATTTGCTTTGCAAATGACACCTCCCTCATCAGAGGGAGGCTTTCCGCTACGGCGGAACTACTCAT
>JAFQQV010000021.1 GCA_017410425.1 Oscillospiraceae bacterium | reverse complement strand
TGGGCCACGCCGATGTGGATATGACGCAGCATTACCTCCACGTACAGGAGTCCATCCGACTGGATGCCATCGATCGGTTCAGCAAAGCCTTTCCAACAGGCCGCAGCGGACCGGATGACCCGGACGGAACTTCCTGCAGGGTCATTCAATTCCCCAATGTGGGATGATGTGACGCCCTGTCCAGAGTGTGCCATTGTAATTCTGGTACGAACTCTGGTACGTAAAGTTCCGCGGAAAGCAAGTGTTCCGCGACTTCTTAAATAAATGCGACAGAATGGACAAAACGGCAGATTTCAGACGAAAAAAGACCTGAAATCTTACGATTTCAGGTCTTTTTGGTGGAGATAAGCGGGATCGAACCGCTGACCTCTTGAATGCCATATACTCAGTCATAGCGGGCGTTTTAGAGTATCAAATTTTGCTCTTATGTGATAATATGTAGCTATCCTTTCAGGAGGCACGTATTATGCAAATGGATTTCAAAAATAAAGTTGTAGTAATCACCGGCGGTACCCATGGTATAGGTTTATGCACCGCCGAGGAATTCAAAAAGCAGGGTGCTCATGTTTGCGTGATTGCACGCGGGGAAGGGGATCACTTTGTCGGCGATATCGGCAGCAAGGCCGACCTGGAGGCTTTTGCCCAATCCGTCATTGATAAGTACGGTCGGGTGGATGTGCTGGTCAACAATGCTCCTCCGCAGATGCACGGCATTGATGACTGCACATGGGAGCAGTTCCAGAATGCCATGAATGTAGGTGTCACTGCGCCCTTTTATCTGTCCAAGCTGTTTGCGCCATACTTCACTCAGGGAGCAAGCATTATCAACATTTCTTCCTCCCGCGACCGAATGAGTCAGGCTCAGACCGAAAGCTATACAGCGGCCAAAGGCGGCATTGCAGCCCTGACTCATGCACTGGCAGTAAGCTTTGCCGGAAAAGTGCGCGTGAACTCAATTTCTCCCGGTTGGATAGACACTGAGTACACGGTTTATGAAGGCCCGGACGCAAGTCAGCAGCCTGCCGGGCGTGTAGGTAATCCCCTTGATATCGCAAATATGATACTGTTCCTTGCTTCAGACAAAGCGGGATTCATCACCGGCGAAAACATCTGTATCGATGGCGGTCAGACAAAGCTGATGATCTATCATGGCGACAATGGCTGGACATATAAATTATAAACAAAAAACGCCCCATCACGAGAGATAGTCTCATGATGGGGCGTTTTCATTTGCATCCGCAAGGTTTATGACGGCCTTATTCTGCTTGTTTGCTTTTTCCACAAACTGGGCTGCGCCACCCCAAGAGTGGTTGACATAACAAATAACATACTCAGAATGTTTAAGCATCCAGTTGTTGCGCCATGAGATTGCGAAACGCTTCGGGACGGACTCTATGCCCTCGGGCAGCATGGTGTCAGAGAAGTCGCGTTGGTCAAATTCACTCCATTTCTGGGGAACGTAGGCAAGTACAATGCTGTAACGTATATGAGGATAGATGGTGCAGAGCTCCTTCACTACACACTTAGCCATCAGGTCAAAAGCACCTTTGTCACCAATATAGAATGTATCTACGCCATGATGCTCAATAAGCTCAACGACAGCCTCGCGCAGCTTGGGTTTTATTGCCTCCGGTGTATCCCGGTGTCCGAAAAATGTACATGCTGACACACTAATCCCTCCACAACATAATTACCCGTATTCGGGTATATTTTAGCTTAGATATATTTTGTGTGTCAACCCGAATACGGGTAAAAGTGGCTGTTTGCGTTGTTATCATCATACTAACCCAAAAACGGGTAATGATAACACGGGGATGGTCTAATGGAGTATTCCGAACTTTATATAAAAAGAATCCGAAAATTGTGCAAAGAGCGTGGGATTGCAATTAACAAGCTTTCTACAATGAGCGATGTTAAGCAGTCTACATTGGACAATATTGTTCGTGGAATAACCAAGAACCCACGTGTTAAGACTCTTCATAAGCTTGCGTTGGCATTTAATATGACTCTAGCTGAATTTCTGGATTTTGATGAATTGAACGAGTATTCTTTTGAAGATGATAATGAAGAATAACCCCAAGGGCTGAGCATATGCTCAGCCTTTATTTTTATTGCCCTATCAAGGCATATATGTTACATTGGTTTTGGTAATCTCTTCCTGAAAAAAAGGGGCGTTTTATATGACAGTGGCAGAAAATCCATTGGGCACACAGCCAATTAATAAACTTATATGGAAGTTCGCTATTCCCGGCATTATCAGCCAGTTGGTGAACTCTGCGCACAATATTGTTGACCAGGCCTTTCTGGGCTGGGGTGTCAATGACCTTGCTATCGGCGCGACCAATATTGCCTTTCCCTTTACCACCATCATGACGGCAGTTTCCGCCCTTATAGGTATGGGCGCGGCTTCGCATTTCAGCATTCTTCTCGGCAAAAAGCAGCCGGAAGACGCCGCTGATTACATGGGCAACGCCATTACGCTGATGGCAGTTTTCGGAATTTTGCTCGCTCTGGTTTCCTCTGTATTTCTTGAGAAGATACTCTATCTCTTCGGCGCAACAGAGCTCATCATGGAGTATGCCTACCCCTATGCGCGGGTTATCTGTCTTGGCATTCCCTTTGGCATCTTCGCCACCGGTATGTCCTACTTTGTGCGCGCTGACGGCAGCCCCTCTTACGCCAGTGCCATTTTGCTCAGTGGTGCAATTTTCAACATCATCTTTGACCCGATTTTCCTGTTCCTGTTTGATATGGGCATTACCGGCGTAGCTCTTGCAACTGTTCTCGGTCAGCTTTTGTCCTTTGCAATGGGACTGCACTATCTACTGAGAAAATTCAGGACAGTCAGCCTTAGCCACAAATGTCTACGTGTTCGTAAGAGCGTTATCGGCGGAATTTTTGCCCTCGGCTCTGCTATATTCTTTAACCACATTCTGGCCACCTTTGTACAGATCGTGCTTATGAACTCTTTGAAGAAGTATGGCGCGCTGTCGGTTTACGGCAGCGAGGTTGCCATTGCGGCCTCCGGTGCGGTTTCCAAGCTGTCCATTGTGTTCCTGTCCAGCATTATCGGCATTGCCATTGGCTGCCAGCCTATTCTGGGCTTTAACCTGGGCAACAAAAAGTATGACCGGGTCAGAAAAACATATCTGCTGGCTATCCGCTACGGCACAACAGTGGCTGTCGTGGCTTTCCTTCTGCTGCAGCTTTTCCCCGGTACGCTCCTGAAACTTTTCGGCTCGGGTGACCCGATGTTTTATGAGTTTGCCACCCGGTACATACGCATCTACTTTGCCATGCTGTTTCTCAACGCCCTGCAGCCAGTTACCTCAACCTTCTGCACCGCCATCGGCAAGGCAAAGATGGGCTTTTACATGACCATTGTCCGTCAGGGACTTCTGATGCTGCCGCTTATTTTGATACTGCCGCGCTTTCTTGGCATTGACGGCGTGCTTCTGGCAGGTTCAGTCTCGGACTTTATCGCAGCCATGGTGGTGCTCACAATTGGCCTCAGGGAAGTGAAGCGCTTGAAGAAGATGCAGGATGAGCTTGCGGTGTAAAAATATCTTGTATTATTTCCAGCGCGGGTATATAATCTTTAACGAAGTAAATACAGGGGAGCTTGTGTTGGCAGGCTGAGAGGAAGTAAGCGAACTTCGACCCTTTAACCTGATGCGGATAATGCCGCCGTAGGAAGTCATTAGATGAATTTTTACAGGAGGTA
>JAFQQV010000020.1 GCA_017410425.1 Oscillospiraceae bacterium | reverse complement strand
TGCAGTGGCCGTACTTTGCCATGATGGCATCGTGGTCCATGACGAAGTTCTTGCCGTCGCGGCGGCCGCAGAAGCCTGCAAAGTGATGGGGACGGCTCATGTCCATGGTGCTCTCATCGAAGGCGACCATGTCAGCCCAGATGCGGTAAACATCCAGCTCGTTTGCAAAGTTCATCATGTCGGGGGAGATGCCGCCGGAGGGACGCATATTGACCTCCAGGCCCACGATGTCGCCCTTCTTGCCCAGACCTTCCTTATCCTCATTGAGGACAAAGAACTCAAGGTGGACAAAGCGGCTCTTTACGCCGAAGGCCTTGACGGTACGCATACCGGCATCGTACATCTCGGGAGAGAGATCCTTGACAATGTAGAACATGGAGTTGTCAGCATCATTGACGATGTCCATGATGGAGCCCACGGTGACATTACCGGTGGCGAAGATGGCCTCGCCCTTGGAGTTGATGATGCCGTCAAAAGTGCGGACCTCGCCGTTGACAAACTCTTCCATTATGTAGATGTTGTCGTCCTTGGTGGCAAAGAAGTAGTCCAGATCAGCGTCAGACTTGAGCTTGTAGGTGCTGATTGCACCGACGCCGTTGTCGGGCTTTACGATGACGGGGTAGCCCACTTCATGTGCGAAGGCCTTGGCTGCTTCGTACTCAACAGCCAGATGCCAGCGGCAGGTGGGGATACCGGCCTTGGCGTAGTACTCCTTCATGGCGGACTTGTGCTTCATTTTTTCCATGTCCTCGGTCTTGAAGCCGGTGCTGATGTTAAACTCGGTACGCAGCTTTGCATCGCGCTCCAGCCAGAACTCGTTGTTGGATTCCAGCCAGTCAATGCGGCCGTAGCGGAAGATGAGGAATGCAACTGCGCGGTAAACTTCCTCATAGTTACCAAGATCAGAAACCTTGTAGTAATCGGTGAGGCAGTCACGCAGCTCCTGGCGCAGCTGGTCATATGGACAGTCGCCAATGCCAAGCACGCGCATGCCGTTGTTCTTCAGGTGATGGCAGAACTGCCAATAACGTTCAGGAAAGTTCGGAGACAGGAAAACGAAATTTTTCATTGTTAATTCTCCTTTATTTATTATTGCCTTGTGCTGAAATTAGTACAGAAGCTTGGGAACATAGTGATCGCACATCTTGTACCACCAGGGCCAGTCATGGTTGACATCGTGACCCCAGATATCGACCTGAGCCCAGATGCCCTTGTTTTCAAGAATTCCCTTGAGGTTGATGGTGCTGGCAAGCAGCTCGTCTTCCCAGGCACCCTGGCCTACGACGAAGAGCATCTTGCGGTGGTTGTACATGTCTATGTAGTAATGATCATGGGGCATGTTCTTCAGATAGTAGTTGGGAGAATTGTTGTAAAGAATCTCGTCCATGTAGCCTCTGAAGTAGCTGCCGGGCTCATACAGACCGGAAATTGCAAACACAGTGTCAAACAGGTCAGGGCGGCGGAAGAAGAAGTTTGCAGCGTGCATTGCACCCATGGAGCAGCCGAAGGTCATGATCATGTCGTCACGACCGGTGCGCTCACCGTTGAGGTGCTTGATGAAAGGTACCAGCTCTTCCACAGTGTAGCGATACCAGCACTCATGTCTCCAGCTGCGCCAGCCGTAGTCGGTGCTCTCGCTGGCGTAGGTTTCTTCGTCGATGGTGTCCATGGAGTAGACAGTGCAGAGGCCTGCATCAATCCACTTTGCCCATGTGTCGATCATTTTGAAGTTTTCAAAATCCCAGAATCTGCCGGCCTGGCAGGGGATGAACAGGACGGGCTTGCCGCCATGGCCGTAAACTTTGAACTCCATGTCCCTGTTCAGGTGATGGCTGTAGTGCTTGTAGTACCTGATCTCCATATTTTTCTCTTTCCTCTTTTTTGATGTTTTGTTTTTTTATTTTAATTTTTAATTGTTTTCAATTTAATATTTATTCTATTTCCAGGCATTCCATGAAATAAGGAACCTGTTCTGCCCAGCAGGCCTCTGTATGTGTGCCGTGCGGGACGACTCTGAATGTGAGGTTCACATTCTTCATAAGCAGCATACGCACCGTGGATGCCAGAGCTTCACGGTTTGAGCTGTGGCGGAGCATTTCTTCGCTGCCGTAGTCCATGTAAACAATGGTATCGGGCCTGACAGTGGACTTCGCTATCATGCCGATGAATTTGGAAGGTGCTACCCACACACTGGGGGACAGACATGCTGCCCGCTGAAAGATGTGGTTATACTGGGTCACCGCGTAGAGGGACATAAGCCCGCCCATGGATGAGCCGCAGATATAGGTGTTTTCCCTGTCGGGAAGGGTGCGCAGGCGTCCATCAATATAGGGCTTGAGCTCATATACAAGCCAGTCCATATAAGTGCGGCCACGGCCGCGGATGACGCCGAAGGCGCTGTTTCTGAAGCTCAGAGGAGAATACTCCACCAATCTTCTGTTGCCCTCGTGGTTGCATTCCACCGCCACAATGATCAGCTGTTTGCCGAAGCTGTCCATATAATCCTTCATACGCCAGGACTGCCCATAGGAAGCGTCCTCGTCAAAGAATACATTGTGGCCGTCGAACATATACATCACGGGGTAACGGCGCGAGGGGTCTTGTGTATAGCTTTCCGGAAGATAGAGATAAGCCTTGCGGGGCATATCACCGCTGAGATGAGGGATCCGGACATCCCATTTCAGGACCACGCGATCTCACGTCCTTTCTGAATATAAATATACCATATTAATATATCCTGTTTTACAGTAAAAGTCAAACAATATACATAAATATGCAGGCACAGAGAAAGTATGCATCTCTGTGCCTGAGGCTTTATATTGCTATGTTTTTTGAATTTATAAACAGGGAAGCTATGTGGATATACTTCTGACATTATATAGAAATAAGATTTGCGTGGTTTATACGCTCCTGAGAATAGAGAATGACATGGTCACCCTCTATCAGAACAAGGTTGCCGTTGGGCACCAGCATGGTGCCGCTGCGCTTGTTCATATCAGAGTCTCCAAAAGCTGAATTTATGCATAATATAACACTTTGCCGGGAAAACGCAACTCAAACTCAGCGTCCGCTCATTATCTTTACGGTATCGAGAACGTTTTCCTGAACAATGCTTCGGGGCTCAAAGCGGCAGAGCCGGCATACAAGCTGGAAGATGCTTGCCTGCAGCACCAGAACCAGCACGGTACCAAGGCCCAGAGGTGCACCCAGCAGCACGCCTATAAGCAGCACAGCCAGCTCAATGCACAGCTTTACTGTACCGATAGGAACCTTGGGAAATTTTTTGCCGATGATAACAAGCAGAGTATCTCTTGGACCCGCGCCCAAAGCAGGCAGCATATACAAAACGGTAGCAAAGGAAACCACAGTCTGACCGAGCAGGCTGATAATTGCACCTGTGATAGGATTTTGCGCATTGGGAATGAAAGACATAGCGGCAATAAAGATATCTGAAAAAATGGGAATGAGCAGCATATTGAGGAAGGTGCCGAAACCTAATTTGCCCTTGCCTATGATATCAACTGCAATTACAAGCAGGCTTATAAGGAAAGTTGCCGTACCATAGCTGATTCCAGCCATGCTTCCGATACCAATGGCCAAAGAGTTCCAGGAGTTGGTACCGGCTGCTCCCGCTTTTACACCCAGCATACTGCCGGCGCCGTAAAGCATCAGACCGAGAATACACAGGACAAAGCGCTTTATATATTGTTTGTACAAACTGATTGCCTTCTTTCGCTGAGACGGCGGGTATACTACCCGCCGTCCTGAATTTTATTTGGATGCCAGCTCCTTGATGGTGCGGCATACGATTTCAATGCCGTTCTGCAGATCTTCGTAATCTGTCCACTCTTCAGGAACATGGCTGCGGCCGTCCTTGCTGGGGACAAAGACCATGGCAACATCGCAGAGAGAACCCATGATCATTGCATCGTGGCCTGCGCCAGACAGAAGCTCCATGGTGGAGATGCCGCATTCCTCGGCCTTGGCGTGGAGAAGCGCCTTGACCTCAGGCTTCATGGGCACGGGATTGGCCTTCAGGGATTCAAACATCTCAAAGCTGAGACCGGGGTTTTCAGCCTCGCTCTTTTCAAGGGACTCGCGTACTGCGGCGATGACGGTGTCAACGCTTTCAAGGCCACGGCTGCGGCAGTCGATGTTGAATACGGTTTCCTTGGCAACAATATTGAATGCGCCGGGCTTGGTTTCAACGCGGCCGAAGGTGACAACGGTGCCGTCGTTAAGCTCAAGAGCCTTGTCGGTGCCGGCAGTTATGGCGCGGGCAGCGGCAAGCATGGTGTCGGCACGCATGTTCAGGGGAGTGGTGCCAGCATGGTCGGAGCGGCCTTTGACGGTGACAACAAAGGTTTTCAGACCCACGATGGCATCCACAATACCGACATCAATCTTATTGTTTTCAAGGATGGGGCCCTGCTCAATGTGCAGCTCAAGGAACAGACCTATGTCGCCGGGCTTGCGCTGGGACTCCGCTGCCTTGGAGGGATCCAGACCGTAGCCCTTCATGGCCTCGGCGATGGATACGCCGTCCCAGTCCTTGTAGGTCTCCAGCTCATTGGGCTTGAGCTGACCGCAGATGGCGCGGCTGCCGAAAAGACCGCCGCCGAAGCGTGCGCCCTCTTCCTCGGGCAGGGCTACAAACTCAATGGGGCACTCAGGCACGAAGCCTTCTTCATGCAGCACTCTTGCAGTTTCCAGCGCGGTGACAACGCCGGCAGGGCCGTCAAAGCGACCGCCGGTCTTGACGGTGTCAAAGTGGCTGCCGGTCATGATGACGGGAGCATTGGGGTTCTTGCCTTCCAGTCTGCCGATGATGATGCCGACGGGATCTTCGCGCACCTCAAGACCTGCGCCCTTCATCTCAGCGATTATATAATCTGCAGCCTGTCTGAATTCCTTGGTATAGGTGAAGCGGGTGCAGCCTATGCCCTCAACGCAGGAAAACTGTGCAAGGCTTTCAATGTCTTTTTGAATACGGTCTACTTTTGTCAGCATCATTTGTATATTCCTCCTTGGTATTTGTTTTGGGGGATTTTAGTATTTTAACATATTAAAAGTATACAGCGCAATATGTAAAAAAGCCCCGCCGGAGTGGATGTTGGGAAATGTCCTCGTAGGGACCGCCCTCCCGGGCGGTCCGCAATATACATTTGTGCGAAGATGAAAACGGACCGCCCGGGAGGGCGGTCCCTACGGAGGGGTGTCGGGATTAAATTGTAGGGGCGGGCATTGGGCTTTAGATTTACTTGTTTTCAAAATCCCAGACCTTCAGGTCAAGGTTATAGTCTTTCAGGTAATACTCATGGAGATTGTCGCGCATAGGCATGGTCTGCTTTATCTTTATAACGTCAAAGTCGCAGCGGGAACGGCAGATACCGCAGCCCACACAGAGCTCCTGATTGATGCTGACTTTGCCGTCTGCGCCGAAGGAGATTGCTTCCACCGGGCAGCCATTGGGGCCGCTGACACATTTTTTGCAGCCGATGCACTTGGTTCTGTCGGGCACGGCGGTCCAGCCGGAGGGGTGGAAACGGTGGCGCTCGGCAGGGGTGGCGTTTCTTGCAAGGCGCATGGCGATGCAGCAGCAGGGGCAGCAGAAGCAAATCTCAAGGAATTTATCCATCTGGTCGTTGCGCAGACCCCAGAGGAACTGTTCAACCTCTACCCAGACGGCCTGAGCCATAAGGCCCAGCTCTGCGGCTTTATCTACCCGGGCGCAGGCTTCTTCATAGGTCAGCTCTCTGCCGAGACGGTGCTTGGTAATTACTCTGCCGGCTTCACCAAGGAAGAGACAGCCAAAGTCATGGGGATAGTCCTTGCAATCATTGGCCTGACGGCAGAGACACTCATCCATGCCGCCGATGAAGGTGACGTGTTTCAGGGATTCCTTGACCAAATCAAGAGGGACCGTGACCTTTTCAGCCTTGTCGCTGAGATCTACGTTCAAGGGCATGACCACAGTGGAGGTATGCTTTTCCATGTCCGGGGCCAGCATGATGCCGGTCTTGTAGATTTTTGCCTTAAGACCGCCCTGCTTCATCCACACGGAGAACTTTACAAACATTCTGTACAGTTTCCAGGAAATTGGCCAGCGTTCGGGGCTCATGTATGTGATATGCTCGGCTATCCAGTTTACAATACCCAGCCCATTTGGACGGTTTTTATAAGGCGGGAAGGGAACCTCTTTACGCTTAAGCCTTTCCTCGTCCAGATAGAGCACATTGCCCTGCTCGTCAATATTGCTGGCCTGCATTTTTATTTCGTTCATTCCCAACGCTTCTCTCTTGCTTGAAATTCTTAAAAATGTTTAAGTTTTGTTAAAGTATTATAAATAGGAAGATAGTATAATGTCATGAAACAAAATGTGGTTTTTGTGCCATTATGAGATAATGGGAAAAAATGTACCGGAACGGAGCGGATTGGATGGTAAACAGAACTTTGAACGCAATAATTGAGGGCTTCAACCGGCTGATATCCGAGGTGGACTTCAATAAAATTTCAGTTGAAATGATAATGAAAGAGGCTGGTGTCAGCCGCTCCACTTTCTACAGGTATTTCAAGGATAAGTACGATGTGATGAACGCAAACTTCAAGAATATCCTTGACTATTATGTTGTGCCGGGCCGCTGCCGCAACTATAGGGATCTGTGCTTTCATATGTTCAGTTATGCCCAGAATAATCTGAAGGCATTCAAGCGGGCGTTGGATTCCACCGGCTTCAATTCCCTTAGCAATTTTATATATGAATATGCATATCAGACCGCACTTAAAATAACCAGGCATAACCGTAATGGCCAGGGCTTTACCCCGGCTGAGGAGCTGCAGGTGGATGTGTTCTGCAATGGAATCTGTGCTGTGTATCGTAATATTGCAAACCAGCGCTATAAAATAGAGGCCTCTGTGGCTGCCGATGCATTGTTTGAAATGATGCCGGAATCGCTGAAGCATTTATGGTGGGACACAGCTGAAGCGCTGCCGGGGGCAGAATAAACGTATTTCCGCTGCCTGTGGCAGATAAAGGAAATGCGTTTATACCGCTGGGCTCGAAAAAACAGAGGAGAAGCGAAGCCCGAATGTTTTTTCGTTAAGCCCAAGGCGCAATAAGCTTCAGCTGTGTCACCGCAGCCGCGGCTTTGGCGCGAACGAGAGTGAAGCGGGAAAGCCAAAAGCGGCAAGGCGGAACACAAGCCGCACTGCCCAAGGCGCAATAAGGGACCGCGGCGACAATTGAATAAACCAATAAAAATAAACACGCAATGCATTTTGCGTGTTTATTTTATTTCGAAATTGTGTTAGTGAAATGAAGCGGCATTAAAAAATTATTAATATTTTTTTGTTGAGTTTATACATATGTGCATAAAATGTTTTAATCAACTCGGTAAAAAATGGATTGGATTTGCGCGAGCTGAGAGAAAAAACTTAAAAAGGAATGAATGAAAAAGTTATTCAGAAAGTTTACATAATTATTATTTCGTTGAAGAAAAAATGCCGCTATGTTATCATCACACATGAGTCCATTTAAAACAAAATATATGGAGAAAATGAGAAAGAAAGGTTGTCTCACTACATGAAAAAAGTTCGTAAAATAGACGTTCTGTCCGTTGCAGTCGGTGCTATCATCGGCTGGGGCTGCTTCGTCATGCCCGGCAACTCCTTCCTGCCCGCAGCCGGTCCTCTCGGTACCCTCATCGGTATGACCCTTGCCGGTATCATGGCATGGATCATCGCACAGAGCTACTCCTACCTGCTGGTCAAGTACCCCGTAGAAGGCGGCGAGTTTGAGTACGTCACCCAGGCCTTCGGCAAGACCCACGCATTCATCTGCGGCTGGTTCCTGGTTCTGGCCTTCACCTCCTTCATTCCCCTCAACGGCACTGCTATCGGTCTGATCACCCGTTACATCTTCCCCGACACCTTCCTGCAGGCTACTCACCTCTGGAACATCGCCGGATTCGACGTATACCTGGGTGAGGTCATCATCACCATCCTGATTGTCGGCGCATTCACCGTCCTGAACATCAAGAATGTTAACGCTGCATTCATGTCCCAGACCTTCCTGGCTCTCTCCCAGACCGCTATCATCATCGCATTCCCCCTGATCATGATCGCCTGCGGCAAGGCTGACTTCGACTACATGCGTCCCTTCTTCGAAGGCTCCCGCGGCGAGTCCGTCTTCTCCGGCATTACTGTTATCCTGTCCATGGCTCCCTGGGC
>JAFQQV010000019.1 GCA_017410425.1 Oscillospiraceae bacterium | reverse complement strand
GCAGCTGCAGGGTGAGATTTACCCCGTTTTCGGCCAGATGATTGAGGAAATCAAGGCCCACTTCGGCACCCTCATATGCAGCGAAATGAGCCAGCAGTTTGATGATTTTGACGGCAAGCCCAGAAAGAAAAACTGCATGGAAGCCATCGCCTACTGCGCAGCACTGGCTGTCAAATATGCAGAAACTTAAAATAAAAAACCCGGAGTGAGATCACTCCGGGATTTTTATTTTACTGTACAAACACCTCGTCATAGGCGGCGTTGAGGACATTGAGATAATCCTGCTTATCCATGGGGCGGGGATTGGATTCGGTGGATATGTTCTTCACGCTCATCTCGGCGATCTTCTCAAAGTCGGCCTTGTCAACACCCAGCTCCTTGAAAGCCGGCAGCTTTACGTCCTTGCACAGCTGCTTTACAGCCTCGACAGCGGCTCTTGCACCCTCGGCAGGGCTTTCAAACTTAAGGCCCATGGCCTCGGCAATATCGGCAAATCGTTCAACGCAGCTCTGGGAGGAATACTCCATCACATAGGGCAGGAAGATTGCATTGCACATGCCGTGGGGCAGATCGTAAAGGCCGCCCAGGGACTCCGCCACACAGTGGACAGAGGCAACGTCGGAATGGCTGAAAGCGATACCGGCCAGCATGCTGCCCATGAGCATATTGCTTCGGGCAACGAGGTCATCGCCCTTGTTAAAGGCAGCGCGGAGATTTGCGCTGATAAGCCTGATTGCGTGCAGGGCAACCGCATCGCTGATAGGCTCATGGCAGCTTGCAATGTATGCCTCAATAGCGTGGGTCAGGGCATCCACACCGGTGGCGGCAGTGACGGAGGGCGGCACGGTAAGAGTCATCTCCGGGTCACAGATTGCCAGAACTGCGGCGGTGTAAGGACTCTTGACAGTCATTTTGTACTTATTGGCGCTGTCGGTAATGACAGAGGAGAAGGTCAGCTCGGAGCCGGTGCCGGCGGTGGTGGGGATTGCAATGAGAAGGGGCAGAGGCTCTGTTGCGGCGGTCTTACCCTCGTACTTCTTTATATCATCGGAGTTGTGAGCCATGAGCACACCGATGGCCTTGGCGCAGTCGATGGGGCTGCCGCCGCCAAGAGCCACGATGGAATCAGCGCCGAAGTCTCGGGCCACAGCCGCACCGTCACGGACATTCACATCCTTGGGGTTGGGCTCAACACCATCATAAACAACCCAGGCAATGCCGGCCTCGTCCAGCATGGCGGTTATGCGGCCCAGTGCGCCGGTCTTTGCGCTGGACTTACCGGTGACGATGATGGGACGCTTTGCGCCGCGCTTTATAAGATGGCCAGGCAGGGTGCTGATACAGCCGGGGCCGTACTCAATCTTGGTGGGAAGTTCAAAAAAGAAAGGGCTGATTATTTCTGCCATGATTTATCTCTCCTTGGGTTTTTTACTTTAGGGCTTTATCATAGCACAGTGCAAAACAGAATGCAATTTAAATATAAAAAAAGCCTGTCGAATGACAGGCTTTAAAATTTGTATTGAATCAACCCAGCTTTTCAAGCAGCAGATTCTTGCCTTCCTCCAGGTAGCTCAGAGGAGTGCCTGCGGCATATTCCATGACCAGGACGCAGTCCTCAGGCAGGGAGGACTTCATTGCAGCGAAGGTACGATCCCAGGGAATAGTACCCTTGAGCATGGGGACATGTGCGTCGCCCTTGCCGTTGTTGTCGTGCAGATGCATACCGCCCATACGGTGACCGATAGTCTCGATAACCTTGGGGATATCCCAGCTGTTCATGTTGGCGTGGCCAACGTCCAGCAGGAACTTGACGGAAGGATCAATGCCGTCCAGAGCGTGGATGAACTCTTCCTGAGTGAAGAGAGTCATTGCGGGGCCGGCAATATTCTCAAAAGCAACAGTGATGCCGTGGGGCTTTGCAGCGGCAAGGATGCTCTCCAGCTGCTGATAGCAGAAGTCCTTTGCGCGGGTCTTGGAGAAGAAGGAATCACCGTCATAGTAGCCGGGATGGAAAACCACCTGAGTTGCGCCCAGCTTTGCAGCCAGCTCAACAGACTTCTTGTTAAGAATAGTGGCAACCTCGCGGATGGTGCTGATGGGAGCGGTGGCGTTTACATCCCATGCGGGGGGATGAACGGTAAAGGGAACGGAAAAGCCCTTGAGAGTCTCAAACTGCTTGTCCCAGGTTCCGTTTTCGTCCAGATCCCAGCCGTCACCGTCGATCATAAGCTCGATCTCAGGAACGATTTCGCTGAGCTTGCGGACATTTTCTGCGGGATCGCCGCAGAAGAGAATAAATTCAGAAGCGGAAATATGCATAATAATATCCTTTCGATTTTACAAATGGGCCCGGATATTCCGGGCCCATGCTTATTGTGTGCTTAAGCAGTTATTATATTACTTGCCGATGTATTCCTTCTTCTGCTTGAGGTAGAAGACAATACCCAGAGCGATCCAGACGAAGAGAGCGATGTAAGCTTCCTTGTACAGAGCGGATGCGGAGCCGGGGATAGCCATAAGGAAGAAGAAGATCAGGGAGCAGATAACGCCTGCGATGCCCCAGCCCTGAACAGCCTTGTTGCCTTCCTTCTTTGCAAACTTCCAAGCGGAAGGCTGACGTAGAGGAAGCCGATGGTGGTGCCGAAGGAGGTCATGTCAACGATCCAGGACAGAGCTGCACGGCCCAGCATGGGGGTAAGCATGCCGGTGATACCGACGAAGAGGATTGCGTAGACAGGAGCAGTGGAGCCCTGGGGACGGTAGCAGAACACTGCGGGAAGAGCCTTCTTCTTTGCCATTGCGGACATCAGACGGGAGGCAGAGAGGATGAAGCCGTTGATAGCGGAGAGAACGGCGCAGGTCATAGCAAAGCCGAGCAGGTACAGAGCGGGTTTGCCCAGAGCGGTCTCAACAGCTTCGCCGTATGCCCAGAAGGGGTTGGAGTTGAGGTACTCAGCCCAGTTGGCGTAGCCTTCCTGTGCAACCATTGCGGTAGCCAGGGTGGAGCAGGAGTACATCAGAACTGCGCAGACGATGGTGATGACCATGAGGGCCTTTGCCTTTGTCTGGTCAAACTCGTACTCTTCGCAGACCTGGGGGATAACTTCGAAACCGACCATTGCCCAGGGAGCCAT
>JAFQQV010000018.1 GCA_017410425.1 Oscillospiraceae bacterium | reverse complement strand
TGGCCAGCTACACCCACCCCTCCACTCCTGCACAGGCCAACAATCAGGACTTCACCAAAAACCAGCTCATGGTCATGACTGACGACGCTCTGTTCATGCCCAACGGCACCTGGATCACCGGTGAGATGGCCGGCGCTCTCGAGACCCTCGAGAACGACTTTGCATGGGGCATGACCGCAGTTCCCTCTGCCGGCGAAGCTCCCTACTCCTTCTGCTGGTTCGAGCAGGCATGGATCCCCGCCGGTGCTGAGCACATCGACGAGGCCCAGCAGTTTGTTGCATTCCTGTACTCCGACAAGGCCGCTGAGATCTTCGCCTCCGCCGGTGCAATGCAGCCCATCCTCGGCATCGCCGACATGCTGGAAGGCGAGAACGTAATGTTCTACTCCATCTACGACAACGGCGCAAAGGCTGCAATGGGTGGCTTCGCTGCCTTCGGCGAGATCCCCGGTGTTGACATCACCTCCACCTTCTGGGCTCCCATCGACTCCCTCGTTGCCGGCACCATCACCATCGACGACTACGCAGAGATCGTCAAGACCAACTCTGCTCTGATGCGTGAGAACCTGCTGGGCTAATTTGACTATTCCTCAGACCACACAGTAAATAATTTGGGTGGCAGTGACTTCTGTCACTGCCACCTCAGCATATAAAAAAGTCATAGTAAACCAAATTTCATAACAGGATTTTTTCCGGTGTGCAGTCCATGGCTGTGCAGCGGAAAAAACCTTGTGCAAAAACAAAAGGAGTTGGTTCAAAATGAAAAGCAATTTCAGGCGCACAAGTGTTATTATTCTGTGCGTAGTGCCGGCGGTCGTGCTGTTCTTTATTTTCATGGTAGCACCCACCTTTAACGTCTTCCGCCTTTCTCTCTATCAGCGCAGCACCTTCAACCCCAACGAGGTGTTCATTGGCCTGAAGAATTTCCAGATGCTTATGAAGGATGCCACCTTTATAAGATCCATGCAGAATATGCTGCTGCTGATCGTCATGGTCACGGTCTTCACCATGGCCACGGCTCTGGTTTTTGCCGGTATCCTCACCCGTGAAAAGCTGAAAGGTCAGGACTTCTACAGGATCGTGTTCTACATACCCAATATTCTGTCCGTTGTTGTCATTTCCGGTATTTTCTCCGCCATTTATGACATCGACAGAGGCCTTCTCAACAGCATTCTCAACCTTTTCGGTGCCGAGGGCATACTCTGGAAGGGTGAAAAGCACGTCATTATGAGCCTTGTCATCGCCATGGTCTGGCAGGCCATCGGCTATTACATGGTCATGTACATGGCCTCCATGTCTGCTGTCCCCGGCTCTCTCTATGAGTCTGCGGACATCGACGGGGCCGAGCGCGTCACCCAGTTTTTCCAGATCACCATCCCCCTTATCTGGACCAATATCCGCACCACTCTCACCTTCTTTATCATTTCCACCATCAACATGGCCTTCCTTTTTGTCAGCGCCATGACCGGCGGCGGCCCCAACAACGCGTCCAACGTGGCCCTGCTGTATATGTATAACCAGAAGAATCTGGGCGGCGGCTATGGCTACGCCATGGCCATCGGTGTCGTGATCTTCCTGGTGTCCTTCGGCCTCTCCGCTCTGGTGAACAAGGTCACTGAGCGCGAAGTTCTTGAATACTGAGGAGGTGCAGCTATGACACTGAAAAACGAAAGCCGCGGCGATCGCCTTTATAAGATTTTCATTTATGTTGTTCTGAGTATTCTGGCTGTCCTCATTCTGGTGCCTGTGCTCTGGGTCATGGTGGCCTCCGTGAAGGAAACCTCCGAGCACTATGGCAGCCCCTGGGCTCTGCCCACTCATATCCACTGGCAGAACTTTGCCGACGCATGGAACAAGGCCAACATGGGCGGCTACATGTTCCACTCCGTCACCATTACCGTCATGGCTCTGGGTATTTTGCTGCTGGTGGCTCTGCCTGCATCCTACTGCCTTGCAAGATTCAAGTTCGTAGGCCGCAAGTTCCTGAACACCTGCTTCATGGCCGGCCTTTTCATAAACGTAAACTACATCGTCGTCCCCATATATCTGATGCTCAGCGACGGTGACAAGTGGCTCAAGGGCGTTTTGGGCAGCGGCTTTTTGCTGAATAACCACTTTGTTGTGGCCGTGGTCTACGCCGCCACCGCTCTGCCCTTTACCATTTATCTTCTCTCCAGCTACTTTACCACTCTGCCCCACGATTTTGAGGAGGCGGCCTACATCGACGGCGCAGGCTACACCCGCACCATGCTGCAGGTCATTTTCCCCATGGCAAAGCCCTCCATCATCACCGTCATTCTCTTTAACTTCCTGTCCTTCTGGAATGAGTACATCATCATCAAGACTCTGGTCACTGACAAGAACGCATGGACCCTGCCCGCAGGTCTTCTCAACCTGATGCAGGCTCAGCAGTCTGCCGCAGAGTACGGCCCCATGTATGCCGGTCTTGTGCTGGTCATGCTGCCGGTGCTTATCCTCTACATCTGTGTCCAGAAGAATCTGACCAAGGGCATGACCGTCGGCGGTCTGAAAGGCTAAGGTGAAAAAATGAATTTCTGGAAAAATCACACTTCCCTGCGCGCTGTGCTTATAACAGTCTTTTTCGTGATCGGCATGATCCTGACCATCGCCGGCTGGAAGATGACCGGCAAGCTTGCAGGTCTGGGCATAATGCTGGTGGGCATCATATTCCTGCTGGTTGCCCTCTTTGTGTACAACGCAATGTATAAATAAAACTTATAAAGACAAACCTTCCCCTATAAAACAGGGGAAGGTTTGATATGTCCGCAATATAAGCCATTTAGTTTCTGAAGGAGGATTCCTTATATGATCGACGAAAGAAAAGTTGGCCGGGTAACGATACCTACCGATCTGGACGTTGTGCCCGAAACTCTTGAAATAATGAAGCGCTGGGGCGCTGATGCCATCCGCGACTGCGACGGCACCGATTTTCCTGCCGAGCTGCAGGGCCAGAACGCCAAGATATATTCCACCTACTACACCACCCGTAAGGACAATGCCTGGGCAAAGGCCAATCCTGATGAGGTGCAGCAGTGCTATATAATGACCGGCTTCCACACCGCCACCGGTGATAGCCTTGAGATCCCCCTCATGAAGGGTATCTCTCCTGAGCTTATGGAGGTCAACAGCAGAGACGATATAAAGCGCTGGTGGGAAGTCATGGACCGCACCATCGGCGAGCCCATCGCTCCCGAAAGCTGGGACTACAATGCCGAGACCGGCTGCGTTGTGATCCACAATCCCGCTGCGTTCCATGAGTACACCGTGGCATTCCTGGCTTACCTGATC
>JAFQQV010000017.1 GCA_017410425.1 Oscillospiraceae bacterium | reverse complement strand
GCGCGGTCGGGGCAAAGCTTTTTAAGCACAGGTAAAGCCATGTAAAAATCATCCTCACTTATCTCACGCAGAACCTCACGCTCAAAGAAGTGGCACACGCCACGAAGCTCTGAGGGGATAGAGGCATATTCGTCGGTCAGGTCCGCGTGGTCAGCACCGCTGTCAATGATGCATAGCGCGTATCCGGCCTCCTCCAGCTGTGTATCCAGCCGGATGACCTCGGGATCGCCGGGATTTTCAAAGTCTATGAAAACCATGCCGCCCACGGCGGAAGCCATCTGATCCATCAGACCGCTGGGCTTGCCGAAGTAAACATTCTCTGCATACTGGCCTATCTTTGCGATCTCAACAGGGCTCAGGCGCTTTTCAAAAAACAGCTCGTTCATTATGGTGCCCATGAGCACCTCAAAGGCTGCGGAGGAGCTCAGGCCGCTGCCGGGGAGAACGGTGGAGCTTACCTCGGCATCAAAGCCCTTGAGCTCTGCGCCCTTCTGGTCGAAGATGTATGCTATGCCGCGTACCAGTGCTGCGGTGCTGTTCTTCTCCTCCGGGCGCATACATAGACAGTCAAGCGCTACCTTTACCGGCTCATAGCCCTCGGAATAGACGCAGATGTAATTTGTGTTGTTGAGCCTGACGTTGGCCGTGGTTTCAAGGTTCACCGCCGCTGCCAGAACACAGCCGTGCTGATGGTCGGTATGGTTGCCGGAAATTTCAGTCCGGCCGGGAGCGGAAAATACATAGTGCTTTTCCATAGGATTATCTTCCTTTTATATGAGACTGTTTATTATGCTTTTCGGGAAGCAAGCAGAGCCTGATTTGCTTTTTCTACATTCAGTCTGGTCAGCAGAATAGTAACCAGCGCACAGAAGATAGCAGGCAGCCATAGATACATTACATTCAGCATATTGATAACGGAGTCGGGCTGAGTTGCGACACCACCCTCAATGAAGCCTGCGGCATCCAGCAGCCAGCCGGAGATTGCAGTGCCAAGACCGCCGCCGATTTTGACACCCAGAGATGTGCAGGAGTACATGGTGCCGTCGATGCGCTTGCCGGTGGTCAGATAGGTGTAGTCAGAGGCAGATGCAATAACAGCGTTCAGGTCGCCCTGCAGGGGGCACATACCCAGAGAAGCAATAGCGGTGAAGGCAAGCATCATGGGGACAGAACCCATGTAAGCTGCCACAATGACAAGGATTCTTCCGACGGTGGCAAGAGCGTAGCCGGAGTAGTTTATCTTGTACATACCGCCCAGCTTTGCAACGATGGTGGGGACGAGCAACAGACCGATTATCATGGGAATGTTCAGTGCAGTGGCAAAGTTACCCATAAGGCTCTTGTCGCCCAGAACATAGGTCATGTAGTAAGTACCTACACCGGTAAAGGCGGAGTAGAGCTGAGTCAGCAGATAGACACCCAGAATCAGGAGATAGAACTTGTTCTTTACAAGCAGACCAGCAGCTTCACGCAGGGTGTACTTTTCGATGGGGGCAGTGGTTTCAGCTTTGATTTGGGTTTCATCCTCGGGCAGCTCTTTCAGAGACAGGACAGAAATGGTGTTGGAGATGATACCGATAACGACATAGATGAGTGCAACGATTCTCCAGGCTTCAGCGGTGTTGCCAAAGTGCTCAACCATACCGAAGGTAATAGCCTGAATAATGGTGCTGGTGGTAAAGGCGAAGACGAAACGGAGGGAACCCAGCTGAACTCGCTCGTTTTCGTTCTTGGTGACAAGTGCAGTCAGTGCAGAGTAAGCGATGTTGTTTGCGGTGTAGAAGACGGCATTAAGCATCACATAGAAGATGAAGAAGAAGGCATACTGTGCGACCTTACCCCAGCTTGTAGGAATTGCAAAGATTGCAAACAGGCAGATACCACAGCCGAAATAGGGCCACAGCATCCATGGACGGGCCTTGCCCATCTTAGTTTTGGTTTTGTCGATGAGAGAGCCGAAGATAACATCTGATATACCATCGAATATCTTGGCGGCTGCCATTAATGTACCTACGATGCCTGAATTCAGACCGACAGTGTCGGTCAGATAGATCATTACGAAGAATGTGAGGAAGGCGTACACCACATTGCCCGCAATGTCACCGGAGCCGTAGCCCACCTTGTTGTACCATTTCAAATATCGTCTGTCGTTCATTTTAATTTACCCCCAATTATTTTTTTATTTCCGGAACGATTCTTATAGTGAAATCAATGTCTTCATCATTGAAGCGGTACTTGTCGATAAGCACCGGGCCGCAGGAGTTGGAGCCTATGCCATTCTGCTTGTAGTCAAGGCAGAGCACGGTGCTGCCGCACTCATCAAGCTCGTAGCTGTGTGCCTTGTTTGTCAGCTCCTCCTGCGTGTAGTGGGATGCGTTGAAGCTGAAGCCCTCGGGGCCGATGAAGATCATGCGCAGTATCTGGTTTTCCAGAGTCACAAAGTCGCAGTCGCCGTGTGCGCCGTTTTCCTGAGGCTTAATGTAGTCCTCGTGCATGTTGCTGACAGTGTCCTCAAACATGCCGTGGTGGGCGGCCATCCTCTTGTCTGAGTAGTTTTCCATGGGACCAAGGCCGTAGTAACTGGCCTTTTCAAGGCTTGCCGGCAGGAAGAGGCGCAGGCCGAAGCGGGGCAGCTCAGGAAATTCCATGTTGCGCTTTACAAGGATGTTGGCTGTCACAGCGCCGGAGACGGACACCGTCCAGTCGATTTCAATGTCCATGAACTTCTGTACCGAGAGTGCGGAGATGGACACGTCGGAGTGGATGCGTAGCTCGCTGTCCGCTGCCACATAGTGGGTGCGGTAGGCGCGGGTCACTGCCTTGTCGTAGTGGGCTGCCATCCAGTGGAGCTTAAGTTTGCGGTCATTGTCGGTGGGTGCGCGCCAGATGTTCAGCTCCATGGGCTTATCCAAAATGGGCAGGCACTTGTAGAACATATCGTTGAAGCTGCCCTTGAACTTGTCGTAGCTGTAGCTAAAACCGGAGGCGCTTACGGTGATGTAGCGCTCAGTCTCGCTTACACTGATGGAGTCCTCGGTGTTGGGCTTCACTCTCCAGAGCTGCAGTGCCTTCTGGTTTCTGCCGTCAATGTTTTCGAGAGCTATTTCATCGAAGCCCAGCTCAAAGCCCTCGGGGAGAAGCTCGTTTGCATTTTTGAGAAAGTAGTTTATCTTGAGGAAGCAGCGGCCTTTTTCAGGAATCTGGAGGTTCAGGGCGATGCTGCCCTCGGCGTGGGGCTGGATGGCGGGCACCTTGTCCAGCTTGCCGGAGGCGATGATGTCGCCGTCGCAGTTAAGCTCCCATGAAATGTCCACATAATCATTGAGGGACACAAAGTCCATATAGTTGTGCAGGCTTATCTGACCGCTCTTCTGGTCAAAATAGCTAACTCTTGCCGGGCGGTGGATGTTCTTGTACTCTATCAGGCCGGTGTGGGGGCGTCTGTCCGGATAAACCAGACCGTCAACACAGAAGTTGCCGTCGTGGGGGTATTCGCCGTGGTCGCCGCCGTAGAGGTACTTGGGCTTGCCGTTTTCCGCCTCGCCTGCGTAAACGGAGTGGTCACAGAATTCCCACACAAAACCGCCGCACATCTCGTCATTTGCCTGGATGAACTGCCAGTAGTCTTCCAGATCTCCGGGGCCGTTGCCCATGGCGTGGGCATATTCGCACATCAAAAAGGGCTTGTCGGGCTTGGAGTCAATATAGTTCTGCAAGCGCTCTATCGGGGGATACATGTCGCTGTACAGGTCTATGTTACTGAAGTCGTACTTGCGCTTGCGGCTGCGGTACTGGGCGCTTTCGTAGTGGGTCAGGCGTGCCGGGTCAAAGTGCTTGGTCCATGCAAGGGCTGCTTCAAAGCAGCAGCCGTAGGCGCTTTCGTTGCCCATGCTCCATACGAGGACGCAGGGGCGGTTTTTGTCTCTCTGGACACAGCGCTGTGTGCGGTCCATGGTGGATTCAAGAAACTCGGGGTTATCTGCAAAGGGTTCGTTCCAGTGCTCCACATGGTCTTCCCAGCGATCGTTCTCGCTGCAATAGAGCTCGGCTGCGCCGTGGCTTTCGTGGTCTGCCTCGTCAATGACCATGAAGCCGTACTGGTCGCAGAGCTGATAGAACATGGGGGCGTTGGGGTAGTGGCTGGTGCGGATGGCGTTGAAGTTG
>JAFQQV010000016.1 GCA_017410425.1 Oscillospiraceae bacterium | reverse complement strand
GAGTTGTCGTAGCGGCCAGAGTCACCACCGTCGCGGCGGCTGCTCTCACCAAAGTATACGTTGTCAGCAACTACTTCCCAGTTGGTACGGTTATTGCCTTCGCGATCCTGCCACTTGCGGGACTGGAGTCTGCCGGAGACAACGATCATACTGCCCTTGCGGAAGTACTTTGAGACGAACTCACCAGTCTGACGCCATGCGACGCAGTCGATAAAATCGGTCTGCTTCTCACCGCCGTCGCGGCCGCCGAAATCGCGGTCAACAGCTACGGTGAAGGACGCCACGCTGGTACCGGACTGCGTGCTGCGCAGTTCGGGATCACGGACCAGACGGCCCATGATGGTAATGTGATTAAGCATTGTGTCGCTCCTTACTCTGCACGCAGGGTGATCAGGCGACGCAGGATGCCGTCAGTGATACCGAGAATACGGTCCAGCTCTGCGGGGAACTCGGGAGCGCTGGTGAACTTCATCAGCACGTAGTAACCCTCGGAAATGTAGTTGATCTCGTAAGCCAGCTTGCGCTTGCCGATCTCCTCCATCTCATCAAGAGTACCATTTGCTTCCACAAGTGCCTTGAACTTCTCAACAACAGCTGCGGTCTCTTCCTCAGTGAAGTTGGGATTGATGATGTACATTACTTCGTACTTTTCGCTTGCTTTTGCCATGGTTGCACCTCCTTCTGGTCATTTGGCCCCCGTTGATGTCGGGAGCAAGGATAGCCGTCCTTTGGACAGGCTCGACCGCCGAGTGTTTTGAAGACTTTCAAAACACAAGCAAGCGGCGGTCAATTAAAACACGAGGTGGGCCTTGCCCCCTCGCGCTCCCCCGCTGCTCTATCGAATCAGCAGCAAAGCTTTTGTTTTCCTTTGGACAGGCTTAATTATTATACACTTTCCCCTTTATTTGTCAAGGGTTTTACAAGCATTTTTTCATTTTAAAGGCCCCCTTGTAAAAGGGGGCTGTCACCGCAGGTGACTGGGGGATTCTGCTTGTATTGCATTCCTAATCCCTCCGGCATTTGCTATGCAAATGCCACCTCCCGCCTGTGCCCTTCAGGGTATTTCAAGGGAGGCTTAATTACCCGATAAACTTATCTATGGCCTCGTTGAGCTCCAGCAGAGCCTCATTGTTCCCCTGCTCCACATCGCTCAGACAGTGCTCGATATGGTCCTTGAGTATGATCTTCGCAGTGTTATTCAGCGCAGCACGCACCGCCGCCAGCTGGATAAGCACCTCGGAGCAGTCCCGTCCGTCCTCCACCATGCGTTTAACCGACTCCAGATGTCCGATGGCCCGGGAGAGCCTGTTGATCACTGCCTTGGTCTGGGTATGCTCGTGCTTATGGCCGCCCTTACCGGGCTCATGGTGAAAGCATCTTTTTTCGTACAGCATGGCGCACTCCTCAAAAAACACGGGAGCCACAAAGGCTCCCGTAAATCAATTGCTTATCTTGCTCAGCTGACCTGAACGCTGGCTTCGGCGCTGGTCTTGGTAATGCCGCTGGCATCCTCGATAACGCAGCGGTAGGTGCCTGCGGCCTCGGGGGTGATGCCATTTGCCCAGAGCTTGGACTCATAATAGTTTTCCTCGCGGTTAAAGACGTTTTCAAGTCTCAGGCCGTACTGCTCGTTGGTGGTGGCATTGCCGGTGAATACAATGGATTCCCAGCCGCCGGTAACCTGGTTGTACTTCTGCCAGTCAAAGGAATCGTTCAGGTTCAGATTACCCTTGACGTTGATGATGAACATGACATTGTACTTACCCTCGGTAACAGGTCCGGTGAGGGCGGTAATGTCCTTGGAGATAACAATGGACTGGCTTGCCAGCTGATTGTATGCCTCGTTCTGCACGGCGGCAATGGTGCTGTCCATGCTGGTGAGTCTGTCATCCAGAGCGGAGACAGAGGCATAGATGCTGTTCATGTTGCTGATGAGGGCCTTGTTGCTATCCTCAATGTCCTTCTGTACACCCTTGATGCTGATAAGGCAGATAAGGCTGAGAAGCAGGCAGACTGCAGACAGGATGGTGGACAGGGGCAGAGCAGGAAGCTTGGGCATGGAGACGGAAGGCATGGAGATTTTCTTGCCCTTTCTGCCCTTGGCATAGACAGGATCATCGTCCACAAACTCGTCCTCGTAGCCTTCCTCATAAGCCTCATCCTCGCTATAGTCTTCGTTCTCGGCATAGGCTTCGTCGGGAGCATAGCCTTCTTCGTAGGCTTCCTCAGAATAAAGCTCGGAGGGCTGTTCGAAATATACGGAGTCGTCAAAAGCTTCGACCAGGTTGCCGCAGTAGGGGCATACACGGATATCATTGTCGAGCTCTTTACCACAATTTAAGCAAATCACTTCGGACACCTTTCTTTCTGAAAAAAATGGCGTATAGTCATACACCATGCATTTTAGCACAG
Organism: Oscillospiraceae bacterium; assembly: GCA_017410425.1. Lineage (GTDB taxonomy): Bacteria > Bacillota > Clostridia > Oscillospirales > Oscillospiraceae > Limivicinus. The sequence continues at coordinate 18,433 of JAFQQV010000016.1, read as the reverse complement.
CAAGCAGCATTCGTCAATTAATTTGCGGAATTTAATGGTAATTTAAGGACTATTTCCCCACTTTACGACAAAAACCGCCTTGTTTTGACGGCTGTATTGCCCACAAAAGCAATAAAAGGAGCTGCCTGAAGCAGCTCCTTTTATTATGTTATTATGAACCGTATTCAATTATGTATCCCATGGTGCCGGAATAGAAGGCGGGATAGTCCTTGCAGGGGTCATCGCGGTTATCGTTGCAGGCCCAGCCGTTGTTGTTCCAGAGCATTACATAGTCCTCGGAAACCTGGTCGTTCACGTCCACATATGTGGGCTCGCCCTTTGCCCAGGGAATGGCGTAGCCGGAGTTGTCTCTCTCCCAGGTCTCAATGCCGTTTATTCTGTGGCAGCCGATCCAAACGCGGGTTATACCGGCAAGCTCAGCCTCGCGGATGATTTCATTGAACTCATCTGCGTCATTGATAACTACAAGGTAGCCGCCCTTGGCGTATGCTGCCTGCTGGGCCTGGGTCCAGCTCACATCTGCCTTGATGACTTCGTAGCCATGTGCAACAGGAGTAGGAGTGGGTGCAACAGTGGGCTCGGGAGTAAGCACAACGGGATCATTGTCCACAGGGATACCCTGACCCTCAGCGGAGACGGGAGGCATGGTGGAAGCGTAGGGATCCACGGTCATGGCCGGTGCTATGGGATTGTCGGGAATGTTCTTTGCTTGCTGAAAATCCTTCAGCATGGCGTTCATAACGATCGCCACCATTACCAGCACTGCGCACAGTACCAGTATCACGGCCAGTGGCCTTCTTCTGCGCTTTTTCACCTCTTCAGCTATTTTCCTTTCTCTCTCTATATTCCGGGTAGCGTACTGTACTGCCGGGCTTTTAAGCTCATGTCTGAGCGGACTTATGGGTTCAAGCTCATCCTCTGAATCCGCATCCAGCTTGGGAGATGCAGGGCTTGCCTGGGCGTTGAAGCGCTTTGCCAGCAGATCGCTCTGCTGGGCGGTAATAACTTCCTTCTGCTCGGGCTTCTTTACAGGCGCATAGATTTTCACGCTCTCATCCGGCTGTGCATCCTCTGCCTGTTCAGCTTCTTCGTTTTCGGCCTTCTCTTGCTTCTCTATGCCCAGCATCATGCGCTGAACCTCGCTGAGATTTTCATCATCCTTGTCAAAAGCGGACTCTTCGCCAGCCTCGCCGCTGAGATAGAGATTCTTTATACAGCTGTCCAGCACACATCTCAGCTCATCCAGAGACTGATAGCGCTCAGAGGCCCGGAAGCGGATAGCCTTTTCAATTATCTCGCCTATCCTGCGGCCGGCGGCCTTGGGTGCGGAAAAATCGCCCCCATCCATACGTCTGAGGTGGGGCTCTTCACACTCGCCCTCCAGAGGCAGCTTGCCATCGGCAAAGGCATAGTACATCAGCATACCCACAGAGTATACATCCGAAGCCGAAGAGAGGCTACCTTCCCAGTAAAGCTCAGGCGCTGCAAACTCCAGCTCCTGGCCCTCAAGGGGCTTCTTGCCAGCTTCGCCGATACAGATGGTTCCATTTTCGTTTACACTTATATTATCAGGATAAATTCCGCCGCGTCTGGCGCTGACGCCCACTTCCATAACCACCTTACGGCAGAGCGCAGCCACAAACTCGCAGAGTTCCTGCTTATCCATATTACAAATCTTGTTTCCCAAAACTTTATCCGGGTCAAATGCCGGGTTCGCCATGCTTATCCTCCTGTCGGAAATCGTCGTACTTTGTCAATATCGTAGCACAGCAAACTTGTTATGTCAACGAAAATACGGGTGGAAAATTTCTTAATTTTCCACCCGTAACGCTAGCATAAAACTATGTATTTATTGTATCATGCCCACGGCATCTGAGCCGCAGGGGTGCGCGAGGGGGGTAAGCCCCCATCGCGTTACAATAATCCGCCGCTCAGGAAGCTTTGATCGTCAAGCTTCCTGAATAATAGTGTTTTGAAGAATTTCAAAACACTCGGCGGCAAGAAGTTTGTCATAAAAGTCGGAACTTTTATGACAAACTTCGGGTGGAAAATTTCTTAATTTTCCACCCGTATTTTGTTAGTTTTCCATTTCGTAGATAATGCTTTCTATGCGCTTTGTATAGTCCTGCAGCATCTTGTTGGAGCGGCCCTCCATACGTTTTGCGGTCTTGAGCAGGCGCTCCGCCGCGGCCACAAGCTGGGAGAATATGCGCTGTGCCTTGGTAGAGGGCACAAACTTTTTCTCTATGACTACAGGCTGGGCCACATACTCGAACTCGCCCCTGACAAGATCATACACAGAGCCGGAATAGGGGGCAAATGCCGTGTATCCCAATTCCTCGTTGAGGCACTTTGTAAAGGCATCTGCAGCATCCGGGTCACCATGGTTTACAAAGACCATTTTGGGCTTTGTCTCAAAGCCGCCCAGCCAGTTTATAAGGCCCATCTTGTCGGCGTGGCCGCTGATACCGGGCAGAGTGTCGATAGTGGCTGCCACCTCGATCTCCTCATTGAAGAGCTTGACGGACTTGGCCCCATCAACAATAACACGGCCCAAGGTGCCCACTGCCTGATAGCCTACAAAGAGCACCCGGCATTCAGGCCGCCAGAGATTGTGCTTGAGATGGTGGCGGATGCGGCCCGCATCGCACATGCCGCTGGCAGAGATGATGACCTTGGGGCGCTCATCCTCGTTGATGGCCTTGGATTCATCGGCAGAGACTGCCAGCTCCAGCCCCGGGAAGAAGATGGGGTTTACGCCGGAGCGGATAAGGCTCTGCATTTCATCATCCAGAAACTGAGTGTCGCACTGGAGGAAGATGCTGGTGGCCTCGATAGCCAGAGGGCTGTCCATATACACGGGGAAATTGCCATGGCCCTTGACCATGTCCTTTTCTTTTATCTCTCTTATAAAATAGAGCATCTCCTGGGTGCGGCCTACCGCAAAGGAGGGTATGATCACATTACCGCCCTTGTCAAAAGTCTCCTGTATGCGCTGGGCAAGGCTGGTCACATAGTCCACCCGCTCACGGCTGTGCAGTCTGTCACCATAAGTGGACTCGATAACCACAAAGTCTGCATCCTTGACGGTCTGGGGCTCTTTCAGTATGGGCTGCTGCACATTGCCCACGTCGCCGCTGAAGCAGACTTTCTTGGTCTCCCCGCCTTCTGTCAGCCAGACTTCGATAGCGGAGGAGCCCAGCAGATGGCCCACATCGGTAAAGCGGATGGAGACGCAGTCATTTACCTGAATTATTGTATTGTAGCTGCAGGGGATCATGTTCTTCATAAGCCCGGCCACATCTTCAAGATCGTAGGCCGGTTCAACGGGCGGCTCACCTCGACGCTGTGCCTTGCGGCTTTTCCACTCGGCCTCCTGCATCTGGATGTTGGCAGAGTCCTGCAGCATTATATTGCACAGCTGCACAGTGGCGCCGCTTGCGTATACAGAGCCGCGGAAGCCCAGCTTATAAAGCTTCGGCAGCATGCCGGAATGGTCAATATGTGCATGGGTAACCAGAGCGAAATCCAGCTCACCCGGGGCGACAGGAAGCTCGGCATTTTCAAAGAGGTTCTTGCCCTGCTCCATGCCGTAGTCCACTACACCTTTTTTATCGCCCACCTCAATGTATGTGCAGCTGCCGGTGACTTCATGGGCAGCGCCAATGAACATAAGCTTCATGCCGTATACCTCCATTCATTATTTTACTTTATTTTACACCCGCTCAAAGCCTGCCGCAATAAGAATATTAAAAACTTAACAAATTGTTTGGCGTATGTTAGAATATACCTGTACATAAGGAGCCAGATGCATGGAAAGATACTATTCTCTCAACGCTTACCTGCGTGAGACTTTCGGAGAAAAACTATATAAGATCGCGCTGGACGGCGGCTTCAGCTGCCCCAACCGGGACGGCAGCGTGGGTAGCGGCGGCTGCATATTCTGCTCCGGTGCCGGCAGCGGCGACTTTGCCCAGCGTGCAGAGGAGGACATCTCCTCCGCCATCGAAGCCGGAAAGCAGCGGGTCGCCGCCAAGAATCCCGGCGGCAGATACATCGCCTATTTCCAGAGCTTCACAAACACCTACGGCCCTATTGAGAAAATGCGCCGGCTTTTCTACCAAGCCATCAGTCACCCGGATGTGGCTGTGCTATCCATTGCCACAAGGCCGGACTGCCTTGGAGATGAGGTCATGGCCTTGCTCCGGGAGCTCCGGCAGATAAAGCCTGTCTGGGTGGAGCTGGGCCTGCAGACCATCCATGAAGTTAGCGCGCGCTATATCCGCCGGGGCTATGAATTGCCGGTCTATGACGAGGCTGTGCGAAAGCTGAAAGAGGCCGGGATATATGTCATCACCCATATGATAATCGGCCTGCCCGGTGAAACGCCCGAAATGATATATGACACCGCCCGCTATATCGGCGCCTCCGGCTCAGACGGCATCAAGCTGCAGCTGCTGCACGTGCTGGAGAATACCGACCTTGCCAAGGATTACAGGGCCGGGAAGTTTCAGGCCCTGAGCCTTGAGGAATATCTCCGGCTGCTCTCCGGCTGCATTGAGCGCCTGCCGGAGAATATCTGCATCCACCGCCTCACCGGTGACGGCGCAAAGCGGGAGCTTATCGCCCCGCTCTGGAGCGGAGACAAAAAGCGAGTGCTCAACAGCATGAAAAAATACTTCGACGAAAACGATGTAATACAAGGAAAAGCCTGCCGGTAAACCCGACAGGCTTTTATCATCACAGGAATTTATCCAGTTCAGTCTCCACAGCCTCGTACTTTTTAAGGCCGGAAATGTCAACAATATTGCCTCTTGCCACAACCATGCTCACATCCCGCAGCACGCTGAGATTATCAAGAGGATTTGCCTTGGTAACGATCATATCGGCGCACTTGCCCACGGCAATGGAGCCGATTTCCTCGTCCATACCCAGAATCTCGGCATTGCCCAGAGTGCCGGTATACAGGGCAAAGGCATTGCTCACACCGCAGTACTTTGCAAAGTAGTATATCTCGCGCCACATATCATAGTGGGTGATATAGGGGCAGCCGGTGTCAGTGCCCAAACCCACGGGTATGCCGTTTTCAAGGCAGGCCTTGGCGCAGTCGATGATGCCCTCAAAGACGATCTGCCCATTGAACTGCTGCTCCTCGGTAGCGCCGATGATGCTGCGCTCAAAGAGCGCAAAGGGCAGGGCGGGAGAAATGGTGGCCACATGGGCGGCTCCCCGCTGCTTGAACAGCTCTATTATCTCCTCGTCCGGCTTTGCACCGTGCTCGATAGTATCCACTCCATTTGCCAGCGCCACCTTCATGCCCTCGGGGCTCTCCACATGGGCAGCTACCTTAAGGCCCAGCTCATGGGCCGTGTCACAGGCCACCTTAACATATTCTGCGGGCATTTTAAGTTCGCCGGGCTCGCCCTTCTTCTTTGCATCCAGCACGCCGCCGGTAATCATCAGCTTTATCACATCGGGCTTGGTGGAGGCCACAAGGCGCACAAGCTCCGCCGCCTCCTGGGCGGAATGGGCCTCATGGGCAAGGGAGCCCGCCATGTGTCCGCCGGGTACAGAGACTGCCATATTGGAGGCAACAATACGCGGGCCCACACAGGCTCCAACAGCAATCTGGTCGCGGAGTCTGGCATCGTAGTCCAGTATACCGCCCATGGAGCGCAGAGTGGTAACGCCGCTGAAAAGCTCAGGCTTTACATAGTTCTGGCACATTTTGTAGCTTATCTTCTTCATCAGAGCGTTGGCTGTGACAAGCTTTACAAGTTTTTTCACATCGCTCTGCTTTTTCTTGGGCTTGCCGGAGCCGGGTATATGCACATGCATATTTATAAGTCCCGGCATGATATAGCTGCCGTTCAGGTCGATAATCTCCCAGCCCTCAAGGCTTGCACCTTCCGGCTCGATGGCGCATATGCGGTCATTTTCCGTGAAGATGACCATGCCGGACTTGGGTTTCATATCCTTCTCGCCGTTGAGGATTATTCCGTTTATGTATGCATATTTCATCGTATCACCCCAGCTTTTCAAGCTCCTTATTGATTCTTTCCACCATCATGTCCGCATCATTCTGGGTGAAAAGCCCCTGCTTGAGCCCCATCTTAATAAGCTCGCCGCAGCTTTTCTTGGCAAAGAGCATCACAGGAAACTTGCCTATCTCGGGAATGTGCTTTTCAACAATGGCTTTGATGCGCGCATCCTTCATGCACTCGCCCACCGTCATCTTGAGAATATCCATGCTTATCCTCCTTTTACTCTTGTTACATATTAATATATTCCATGCTCAGAATTTTTACAATGAATATATGAAAAATAAATATAATGTGTTATACTGACATTTACACCTAAGATTAGCAGGAGCGTATTGAATGAAAAAGCTCAGTTTATATAGAAGAATATTTTCACTTATTTTGTGCCTCAGTCTTTTCCTCTGCCTCTCCGCCACGGCCTTTGCCGATGATGCCGCTGACAGCTTCATCGACCCAGACGCACTGCAGCAGTTGGTGGACGACTTTGTGGAAGAACGTGGTCTCAATCCTGACAACTTCTCCGTAGGCTATGTCTACACCGCCACCGGCGAGGAGTGGTATTATAATCCCGATACCTGGTACTACCCTGCCAGCATGTACAAGGTGCCGCTTATGATGGTGCTTGCAGAAAAGGTCGCCGCCGGAGAGCTCCAGCAGGACAGTGATCTGGGCGGTTACACCGTTGCGCTGGCGGAGGAGTATATTATCTCCTACTCCAACAACGACTATGCCCACTATGTCCGCACTTATCTGGGCGGCGATGAAGCCTGGCGCAGCCATGCCAAGAGCTACGCCTCTCTGGAGGATGACGACTATCATCCCGACTACATGGATTACTGCTACTTTTCTCCCCGCTTTATAACCCAGGTAGTCAACACCCTTTATACCGAGAGCGAGCGCTTCCCCAATATCATCGAGTCCATGCTGGTTGCCCGGCCCACCCATGATTTCCGCCTGAGCACCCATATGAACAACACTTACAAAATCGCCCAGAAATACGGCAGCTACGTCGATGATCTGGGTGATAACTGGAACCATAACACCGGCATCATCTACACACCCAATCCCTTTATCCTCACAGTCATGACACGGAATGTAAGTAACTACGAGAAGGTGATTTCCGATGTGGCTGTCATGCTCACCGAGTACACGCTCTCCCTTGACGAAAAGCTTGAGCAGTATGAGCAGGAGCAGGCTGCCGCCGCGGAAGCTGAGCGCATAGCCGCCGAAAAGGCCGCGGCAGAAGCCGAAGCCAAGGCAAAGGCTGAAAAGGAGCAGGCCGAGGCTCAGAAATCTGAAGCCCAGGCTCTGGCCGAAGCTGAGTCCAAGGCGGATGCACGCAGCCGCAAGCTGGGGCTGATAGCTATCGTTGCAGCAGTACTGCTGCTGATTGTGACGGTGCTCACTGTCGTTATCAGAAAGCACAACAAGCGCAAGCGTTACGAGGAGTATAAGCGCCGCTTTGAGCATGAGATGCGAAACCGCCGCGATCGCTGATGAGTCGAAATTTTCACTGGAGTATTGATATGAAAAGATTTGTTTGTATACTGCTTGTGCTGTGTATGCTGCTGAGCCTCTGCGCATGCGGCGGCGCAAGCTATGGTGTAAACGTGGTGCAGACCCTTGTGGAGCAGGACTATTCCCTGGCCTTCCGCAACAATGACCCCCTGTACTTCTATGTCACCGCCGCCATCAGCGTCCTTGCCGCTCAGGGCAGGGTGGACGCGCTGAGCACAAAATGGCTGGGCAGCCCCAAGCTTAATTTTGCCCCTCAGGCTGACGCACTGGAAGTGCTGGTCCCGCCCGAACCTCAGGATCTTATAATCGGCGTGGACATCAACTCCTTCCCCATGGCCTATATCTCCAACGGCGAGTACTGGGGTCTGGATGTGGAGCTGGCCATGGCCGCCTGTGAGCTTCTGGGCTGGAATCTGAAGGTGCAGCCCATCGAAAAGGAGAATGTTTATATTGAGCTCTCCTCCGGCAATATTGACGTTGCCTGGGGCGGTATCGCCCTCAATCCTGAGGATATTGAAAATCAGCTCTATACCCAGTACGGCCCCTATATCCATAACGACATCGTCATTGCTACCAGAAACGGCTCCTCCGTCTGGAACAAGCTGCGCCTCAACGGCAGGAAAATGTGCATGCCCGCTACCCCCGAGGCCAAGGATGCGCTCTACACCGATGAGCGTCTGGTCAAGCGTATGGGCCAGATAACCCGTCTCTCCAACGGCACCACCGAGTGCTTCCAGAATCTCTACGCCGGCAAATGCGACGTTGTGCTGACAGATAGCACAGCGCTGGATTACTTCAATTGCCACTGACGCAAAATAACACTGTAAGGTCTATGAGCCAGCCTTTTCAGGCTGGCTCATGACCGACAATGTTATTTTGCTTTTCCACCCTGAAACCAGTTCCTTGGTTTCAGGGTGGTTTTCATTTTAAAGCCTTCCCCTAATCGGGAGTCTTCTTCATTAAAATCTTTCCGTAGGGACCGACCTCCCGGGCGGTCCGCATTTTCCTAGCAGGGAAATTTTCATCGTTTATTTGTACGTCCCAGAATATAGTCTGTTGTTGTGTCATAATAGTCAGCCAGCTTTATCAATATAGCAGTAGGAATATCATTTTCCCCTGTCTCATATTTTGAATATCCGGTCTGAGACATACCCAGCATTTCAGCCAGTTGCTTCTGAGTAAGGTCACGGTCTTCTCTTAAATCACGAAGTCTCTGATACACAATAATCACCTCATAAACATATTTTAATCTAACCTGTTTCAGGTTATTGCATTTTAATCTGAAACAGGTTAAAATGTTTTTTGAGGTGACTTGAATATGAATACAATACTTGAAGCTCATTGGAACGGAAATATCAAACCATATTTTGATTATGATGCTGGGAATGACGAGATAAAAGAACTGAAGTCTTATCTTAATCGACACGGGCAAGATTTGGAGCAATTATTGGACAAAGAGCAAAAACTTGTTTTTGATAAACTTCTGGTTTGCGGCGAGGAATACATTTATCTCTCCAAAGTTCTGGCCTTTGAAGAAGGCTTTGTTTTAGCCGTAAAGCTGATGGTCGCAGCCCTGCACGACAGATAGCTTAAATGCCTGTCGAAAAGTTTTTCTTGAAATCCACCCTGTGCTATGTTATTATAGTCAGGCTATGGAGGGCTAGCTCAGCTGGTTAGAGCGTCCGCCTCACACGCGGAAGGTCGACGGTTCGAGTCCGCCGCTCTCCACCAACGGCAAAAGGACACCTTTTCAGGTGTCCTTTTGTCGTTGGTGGAGTCCAAGCCGAGAAGCGCAGGTGTAAGTACACCCTTTTCCCCATCCCCTCCCCCAGCTTCACATTTTTGGCAGAGGCTGTTATAATGAAAACATCCTATCCAAAATCCACAGCCAAAGGGGCACATAAAATGAACATTCTCGTAATCGACGGTCAGGGCGGTCAGCTGGGCAGCCAGCTTATCAAAGCCATAAATGCAAACTTTTCCGGCATGAACATCACCGCCGTGGGCACCAACGCCGTGGCCTCCGCCGCCATGCTCAAGGCCGGCGCAAACCAGGCCGCCACCGGTGAAAACCCGGTCATCGTTGCCTGCCGCAAGGCCGACATCATCATCGGGCCCGTGGGCATTGTGATTGCCGACTCTCTCTTTGGCGAGGTCACGCCCAAAATGGCTGTAGCCGTTGCCCAAGCCGAGGCCACGCGTATCCTGCTGCCTGTAAACAAGTGCGACAATATCATTGCCGGTGTGCCGGTGCTGACCATGTCGGTGCTGGTGGAAGACACCATAAGCAAAATGAAGGGGCTTGCAATGCAGGCTAAATCATGCTAATATACTGGGGTATTCAGAAGGATACTTATAGGACAGAAGTCCTTTCGCAATAAATCACTAACCATTATATATGAACAATACCAGAAGGTGCTGCAGCTCCAGAAGGAGCATTGCCGCGCCTTTTTTATTTGTTCGGAAGGATCTCACATGAAAAAGACATACAATCTCAAGCATCTCATTCTCTCCGCCATGTTTCTTGCCCTGGCCTTTGTGCTGCCCTTTATCACCGGGCAGATACCCCAGATAGGCGCAATGCTGCTGCCCATGCACATTCCGGTGCTGCTCTGCGGCTTTTTCTGCGGTGCTCCCTGGGGGCTTGCCGTGGGTTTCATCGCGCCGCTTTTCCGCTCCGTGATTTTCGGCATGCCGCCCATGTTCCCCACCGCGCTGTGCATGGCCTTTGAACTTGCCGCCTATGGCCTTGTATCAGGCTTCATGTATAGGCTGATGCCCAAAAACCGTGTCTCGGTCTATGCCGCGCTGATATGCGCCATGGTTATGGGCCGCGCCATCTGGGGCATCGCCATGTTCATGTGCATGGGCGGGAATTTTGGCCTTGAGGCCTTCATTGCAGGTGCTGTCACCAGCGCTGTCCCCGGCATAATCCTGCAGCTTGTGCTGATCCCTGTTCTGGTGATTGCGCTGCAGAAAGTCAACAAGTAAGCAAAAAAGACTGTATCAGAAGATACAGTCTTTTTTATTTATACAAACAGCATCATTGCAAAGGGATAGAGTATTGCCGTCAGCACGCCCGCAATAACAAGGGAGAGGCTGCCCACAGCGCCGGTGAGCTCGTTGAGCTCGGTAGCTCTGGAGGTGCCGATAACATGGGAGGCTGTACCGTAAGCCACACCCTGGGCAATGGGATGGAGGATGCCGAAAAGCCTGCACATGGCCTGGCCCGCCATACTGCCGATAATGCCGGAGATTATGACCGCGGAAGTGGTCAGCGGCACAAGGCCCACCGTAGGCTCCACCAGAGGAATAGCCATGGCGGTGGTGATGCTCTTGGGCAGCAGAGCAACTGTGATACTCTCATCTAGGCTCAGCGCAAGGCAGATGCCGCCGATTATCACAAGGCTTGAAAGAGCGCCGGTCACAACGCCGGTCATAATGGCGGGGAGATTCCGCTTCATGCGCTGCAGCTGGGTATAGAGCGGTATACCAAGGCACACAGTGCAGGGCGTCATAAGCCAGCTTGTCAGCTTCATGCTGCTCTGATAAGTGTCGTTGGGTATCTTGAATGCTACCAGAAAGGCAATGACAATCAGGGCAGAGATAAGGATGGGATTGCACAGGGCAGAGCCGGTCTTTTTCCTGAGATACTGGCCCAGCTGAAAGGTGGCGCAGGTGAGCAGCACCGCCCAGACACCGCCCATGGGAATGAATTCAGACATCTTCCTCGGCCCCCTTTCTGTCGATCACCAGCTGGCTGAGCTTGCCGGAAATGCCGAAAACCAGCACAGTGGACAAAAAGATGATACCCATGATAGCCAGAAGGTTCTGCCGCACCACGTCCCAGCAGCCCAGCAGATTCACCACCGGCGGCACAAAGAGAAGGGGCAGAAGGCCGATCATGGTGTTGCCCAGACTCTCGATTTTTTCAAGCTTCACGATCCCAAGCCGAAGCGCCGCAAAAAGCAGCAGCAGACCCCAGATGGATGCCGGGATGGGCAGGGGTAGAAAATAATTCAGCAGCTCACCCAGGAAAGTAAAAGCGAGGATCACAACAAAGGGATATAAGTATTTCATATAGAATCACAGCCTGTTTATAATGTATTGCTATACATTATAATGCAATGCCTCCACGGCTGCAAGTACCGCAAACCCTATTCCAAGGATAGCAATTTCTTTCAAGTTTCTTTAAGTAATTTGTTGAAAAAATAACGTATATGGGTGTAAAATATAGATAATAGACAATAAAATCACATGCGAAATCTTAGGCTTCGGCAGATAGCCCGGAGCATGGGGGAATCTTTATGAGTAAACAGGAACGGTACTCCGTGGGTGACGCCGCCGCCATGTGTGACGTTTCCATCCAGACCCTGCGCTACTACGACAAAATCGGTCTGGTGCAGCCTGCGGAAAAGAACGCCGATACCGGCTACCGTTATTACCGCAAGGAGCAGCTGGTCACCATACAGACCATCAAGGTCCTGAAAAATCTGGAGTTTTCTCTGGATGAAATCCGGGACATGCTCAAGGACAGCCGTATCGATCATCTCCAGTCCAGAGTGCAGACAAAGCTTGACGAAATGCGCCGGAAAATAGAAATGATGCACGCCACCTACGACGGGGCATGCCTGTTTCTTGAGCGCCTTCAGCATGGCAATTCGGTGCTGAAAAACCTTGAAAAGAACCTTGATCCCAACAATTTCCCCGAAAATATATTCCAAATTGAAGAGATTCCCGCCCACGATCTGATCTACCTGCGCCGTCCGCTGGACAACTATCGCAATGAGGACGTGAACATTGAACGCTGGACCGAGCTGCTGGCGCTGGTGCACAGAGAAAAGGTAATCACTGACGGGCAGATAAGCATTATCTACCACAACAAGCCCCTGGAAAATTTCTACACCAAAACCTGTGACTATGAAGTCTGCATACCCGTCAAGGCCGTCAATCCCAAGCACATGCAGTACTACCGCCATGAGGAAGCCTTCACCGCCGTCACCAGCTACCATGTGGGCGGCTTTGACACCCTGCTCCAGCCCTACATGCTGATGATGCGCTGGATAGAGGAAAAGGGCTACCAGGTCTGCGGCCCCGCCCGGGACAGCTTCGTTATCTCCCCTATAGACACATCAAACCCTGAAGAATACGTCACCAAAATAATAATTCCCGTCTGTCCCAGATAAGAAACCCTATACTAAGTATAGGGTTTCTGTCTTTTTCCCTCCCGCAAGGGACGCAGATCATGAATTTTGCAAAAAACTCTTTTCTGATTTTTGTGTAATGCCAAAAATTTTTGAAAAGGGTTTTTGCTTTACAGGGCCTTGTTTTCCACGCTGAAGCTCAAAGCAGAAACCGGTAATTACCGCTAGTGCGTTTTGCACAATTTTTGTGTATTTGATTTTATATATTTGTGCCCTTTAGCTAATAAAGACTTTTTCAATATTCTGCCAAAAAATCTGAAAATCCTCTATTGACTGTTTTTCTGGAAGATAGCTTAAAGTGTGTGTATAAGGAGGACATCTGTCCTACACGTCGAAACATTTTTTATTAAAGGAGGATTTATCTATGATCGGCGAAAAATGCACTATCAGAATCAGAATGAACACCGGTGACGCACATTATGCAGGCGAGCTTGTAAACGGCTCCCACATGCTGGACTTCTTCGGCGACGTTGCAACCGAGCTTCTCATCCGCATGGACGGCGACGAGGGTCTGTTCCGCACTTATGAACATGTTGACTTCCTGGCACCCGTATATGCAGGCGACTTCATGGAGTATGTCGGCTGGATTGAAAGCGCCGGCAACACCTCCCGCAGAATGGTATTTGAAGCCTACAAGATAATCGAGCTCTGCCGCGAGGAAGGCATGGAAGTCTCCGCAGCACGCATTCTGCCCGAGCCTCTGCTCACCGGCCGCGCCGAAGGTATCTGCGTTGTTCCCAAGAACTGCCAGAGAGGCCCCCAGGACGAAAAGTTCAAAGTATAAGGTACTGAATAAGGAAGGAGTCCTAATATGGCAAGACCCCTTGAGGGCGTAAAAGTTCTGGACCTGACCCAGGCCTACAGCGGCCCCTTCTGCACCATGCATCTTGCTGACATGGGCGCAGAGGTAATAAAAGTTGAGTCTCCCAACGGCGACCAGTCCAGAACCTGGGGCCCATTCAAAAACGATTACAGCGCATACTATTCATACATCAACCGAAACAAGAAGGGCATAGTCCTTGACCTGAAGGCCCCGGAAGGCAAGAAGATACTCTGGGATCTGATCGCCCAGGCCGACGTAATCTGCGAAAACTTCAAGGTTGGCACCTTTGAAAAGCTGGGCTTTACCTATGAAGAGATGCAGAAGGTCAATCCCCGCATCATCTATGGCTCCATCTCCGGCTTCGGTCTGGAAGGCCCTCTGGCCGCCCGCCCCTGCTACGACATCATTGCCCAGGCAATGAGCGGCATGATGAGCGTCACAGGCCATATTGAGCATCCGGCAGTAAAGGTCGGCCCCTCCATCGGCGACAACTACTCCGGCACCTACCTGTCCCTGGGTATCTGCATGGCTCTGTACCAGAGAGAAAAGACCGGCCTTGGCCAGCGCCTTGACGTTGCAATGCTGGACACCCTCTACTCTGTCATGGAAAACTTCGTCATCGCCTACACCGTGGGCGGCGTGATTCCCAACCGCATGGGCAACGCCGACTCCGGCATAGCACCCTTTGACGCATTCCGCGCCAAGGACGGTGACTTCGTTATGGGCTGCGGCACCGACAAGATGTGGGCCAAGCTCTGCGTGGCAATGGGCCGCGAGGAGCTTATAGACGATCCCCTCTACAGCACCAACGATGCCCGCTGCCGCAACTATCTGCCCGACCTGAAGAAGATAGTTGAAGACTGGAGCACCACCAAGACCGTGGCCGAGCTGGAAGAAATCATCACCGGCATCGCCATCCCCTTCGGTCAGATCAACAACATTGAGGACGTTTCCAAGCACCCCCAGATAAAAGCCCGCAACATGCTCTGGAACGTATACGATCCCGGCATGGGTGCAGAAATCAGCATCCCCGGCACGCCCATAAAGATGCACGGCAAGCCCGACGAAATCCAGAAGGCTGCGCCTCAGCTTGGTGAAGACACCGAGGCCGTGCTTGGAAGCTGGCTGGGCTACTCCAAGGAGGATATCGATAAGGCACGCGAAAACAAAGCCTTTGGATAATGTCGCTCCTTCCATATGAAAGGAGATATACAAAACAATGAAAAACTCTCTTGACAGCAAGGGCAATCTTTCGATAAAAAGCCTTATAATCATGGGCGGCGCCCTGTTCTCCATGCACTTCGGCGCATCCTGCATGCTCTACCCTGTGCAGTGGGGCAAAGACAGCGGCAGCTCCGTGTTCATTGCCTACATCGCCATCGTCCTTACTGCTCTTCTGCTGCCGCTGCTGGCATACATTGCCCTCTCCCGCGGCAACGGCACCTTCTGGGAGATCACCCTGCGTCTGACTCCCAAATTCGGCAAAATCTTCTGCGGTCTGACCGCGCTGCTTCTGGGCCCCCTCTACATCATCCCCAGAATGTCCGCCGCAGCCTGGGATGCACTGGTACAGGTAACCGGCTGGCAGGTTGAAAGCATCATACCAATATTCCTATTTAACTGCGTTTATTATGTAATAACGTATTGGTTCATAGCGGGACGATCGGACACCATGGACAAGGTGGGCAAGATCCTCTTCCCCATACTCATCGTCATCGTTGTTGGTGTTATCGGTAAGGGTCTGTTCACTCCCCTCTCCGAGCGTCTCCCCAAGGTCTATTCCGAGCCTGCCTGGGCCTACGGCTTCCTGCAGGGCTACCAGACCGGTGACTTGCCCGCCGCACTGCTCTTCGGCCTTGTCATGCTGCAGAGCATAAAGGCTGCCGGCGTTACCGAGGATAAGATCAATGTCAACATGATCCGCCTTGGCTTCGTTGGCATGGGCATGCTGGCCATCACCCATCTGGGCCACATGATCGTCGGCTCCAGCATCGGTGACACCATCGATCTTACCTATGCAGCTCTCTATGCTGAGCTCGTTCTCAAGCTGTGGGGCATGACCGGTGCAATCGTCTTCAACATCGCCCTGATGTTTGCCGCTCTCACCACCGCCATCGGCTGTGCCGGTGCCTGCGCTGAGTTCTTTGACACCGCCTTCGACGGCAAGTACAGCTACAAGCTGCTCTGTGTCATCACCTGCGCCATCAGCACCGTTATTGCATCCATCGGCCTGAACAACATCGTTAAGTTCATGGGCCCCCTGCTCAATGCCTGCTATCCCGCAGCCATTATCGTTGTGCTCTACTATGTTTTCGTTAAGAATCATGCTGATCCCAAGCTGATGAACGGCGCACGCTACGCCACCATCGCCGCAGGTATCTCCGGCATGATCGACGTTCTCTCCAGCTACAACAGTCTCTTCGGTATCAACAGCCAGGCCTTCTCCAAGTTCTATGCAGCACTGCCTCTGTCCAACGTAATGCTCACCTGGATCCCTGTATCCGTGATCTTCTTTGTCATCGGCATGCTGGTATACAAGAAAAAAGCATAAATAAAATATTTATACTTGTACTCTCCACTCAGCGAATAGTCCCAGACAACCTGAGCCCAGGGCCAAACGGTCCTGGGCTCAAACCTTTTCGCTTCTTTACAAATTTCTTTCGGGGGCATATACTTTATAGACCAACAAGAACAGGAGAAGTTCCCATGGCTGCAAATACCGACATCAAGCTGAGAGATCATATAATATACTCCGTCTATGTCAGAAACCACAGTTCCGAGGGAACTTTCCGCGCCGTTATGGACGACCTTGACCGCATCAGGGCCCTGGGCACCGACATAGTCTGGTTCCTGCCCATCCACCCCATCGGTGTCAAGGGCCGCAAGGGCAGCATGGGCTGTCCCTACGCCAACAAGGACTACCGCAGTGTAAACCCTGAGTACGGCACCATGGAGGACTTCAAAGCCCTGGTTGACGCTATCCATGCCAAAGGCATGAAGTGCATCATTGACGTGGTGTATAACCACACATCCCCCGACTCTGTGCTGACCACAGAGCATCCGGAATTTTTCTACCGCAAGCCTGACGGCAATATGGGCAACCACGTGGGCGAATGGACCGACGTTGTAGACCTGGACTACAAGTGCGAAGCGCTCTGGGACTACCAGATCGAATCTCTCAAAATGTGGGCCGGGATAGTTGACGGCTTCCGCTGCGACGTGGCAAGCTTTGTGCCGGTAGAGTTCTGGTGCAAAGCCCGCGAGGCCTGCGAAAAAGTCCGCCCCGGCTGCATTTGGCTTGCCGAGACGGTGCACAGCAGCTTTGCCCAATCCAGCCGCAGGAGCGGCCTTTACTCCGCCAATGACTATGAGATGTTCCGCGCCTTTGACATGGAATATGACTACGACATCCGCGAGGTCTTTGACCGCTATCTCAATGGTCAGTGCTCCCTCTCCAACTATATTGATATGCTGAATTTCCAGGAGTGCCAGTATCCCGAAAATCACATTAAGATGCGCTGTCTCGAAAATCATGACCAGCCCCGCATCTGTTCCTTTGTGAAGGATGAAACTGCACTGGAGAATTTCTCCGCCTTCCTTTACTTCATCAAGGGCACTACCCTGCTCTACGCCGGTCAGGAATACAGGTGCGAAGCCACCCCCAGCCTTTTTGAGAAAGACGTTTTCCCCAGAGATACCACAAAGGACATCAGTCCCCTGCTCACAAAGCTGGGCGAACTGAAAAAATCCCTGCTCTCCGCAGAGGATTATTTCAAAGGCCGGGCCGAGGATGAAAAGCATATCGCCGTTTTGAAGCGGGATGACGGCAAGCTGCTCAAAACCGGCATCTTCTCTCTTCGCGGCATGGCAGGCGATGTGAAGCTGGAGCTTCCCGACGGTGAGTACACCGACCATTACTCCGGCGAGACTGTCTGTGTCTCCGGCGGCCTTATCCGCTGTGAGGGCAAGCCCATTATTATTTCCTGCCCCAATCTGGAGCAGTTCTGAAACGAGGTACACGCATGAGACTTACACGAAAAGAGCAAATTGACAAGCCCTTCCGCAGCCCCACCGGCGAGAGGGTTTATGAAATGCTGGGTGCGCCTAAGCATATCGGCGGCGCAAACTATCACAGCTTCAGCCATGTGGTGATTCCCGCCGGCTGCAGCTCCCGTCTCCACTATCACCCTATAGCCGAGGAGACCTATTATATTCTCTCCGGTGAGGGCAGAATGCTGGTGGACGATAAGGAGCTGAAGCTCCTCCCCGGTGATGCCCTGCTTATCCATACTCTGGAAAAGCACCAGATTTTCAACGACACCGACGCAGACCTTGAGTTCATCGCCGTCTGCGCCCCCGCCTGGACCCCAGACAACAGCGTATATCTGGATGAATAAAATGAAGCCCTGCAGCTATTCCATGCTGCAAGGCTTTGCTTTATCGTCTGTCCTTACCACAGATCGTCTTCGTCCTCCTCGGGCTCATCCTCCCAGAAGGAGTCTGTGTCCTTTTCCTTTTTCTTTGAAGACTCAAATATTTCATTGAGAATAAAAAAGTCCACGCCATCAACAACGCCGTTGCGGTCAAAATCCATCCAGTCCATTTTGCATCCTCCTCATGTTTATTTGATTTGATGCAAGTATAGCAATGCTTCTGTCCAATAAACATACCGGAATGATGCAATACAAGACTCGAACTTGCGGCTGCAGGCCGCTTCGCGTATGGCATCCGATGCTTTTCCGCCGCGCAAGCGCGGCTCAAACAGCCTCCGGCTGTGAGCTCACAAGTTCGATATTTCTTTTTTACACAAACAAAAAACCTGCAACTCAAATGAGTTGCAGGTTTGT